>CAYGMX010000118.1:0-7750 GCA_964351055.1 uncultured Loktanella sp.
GACGCACGACCGTGTCGCCCCGAAACCGCATACACAGTTCGGGCACCGCATGCAGGCCGGTCCCGATGGCAAAAAGACAGGCGCGGTAAGGTGCGATGCCCGCAGGCTTGCGCGCCATCAGATGCGTCACGTCTAGGCGCACGGTGGTGGCGTAGTGCGGTTGCTGATACCTGCGGAAAAGGCGGAACTGCGCCGCACGGGGCCAGGTGGCAAGGTCGACACTCTCATAGGTCACGGTCGAGCCGCCCCTGCACAACCGCGATCGCTTGTGCAATCGCTTGGGGTGCCGTCAATTCGGAGGTATCAAGCAACACCGCGTCATCCGCCGCGACCAGTGGTGCGGTCGCCCTGCCGCTGTCGCGGGCGTCACGCTCTTTCACCTCTGCCAGCACGTTCTCGAAGGTCACATCTGCCCCCTTGGCCCGTAGTTCCTCAAAGCGGCGCTGCGCGCGGCACGCAGGGCTGGCCGTCACAAAAAGCTTCACAGCCGCGTCGGGGCAAATCACGGTGCCGATATCGCGGCCATCAAGCACGGCACCAGCCGGACGGCGGGCAAACTGGCGTTGAAAGGCCACCAGTGCGGTGCGGACCTCTGCAATCACCGCGACTTCACTGGCGGCTTGCGCGACGGCTGACGTGCGCAGAGCGTCGCTCTCAAGATCACGCGGGTCCAGCGTCTGCGCCACCGCAACAGGATCGCCGCCGGCCAGAACCTTGGCCCCGACGGCACGATAAAGCAGCCCCGTATCCAGATGATCAAAACCGAAATGCGCCGCGACCGCCTTGGAGATCGTCCCCTTGCCCGCAGCGGCAGGCCCGTCGATGGCGACGGTGAATGTCATGCGTTCGTCCGGACCAGTTGCGCGCCCAAGCTGGCCATCAGCGGCTCGAACACGGGGAAGGACGTGGCGATCGGACTGCCGTCATCAACGCTCATCGGTTTCCGTGTCGCCATGCCCATCACCATAAAGGCCATGGCGATACGGTGGTCCAACTGGCTGGCAACGGTGACACCGCCCGGCACATTGCCATGGCCAAGGCCAGTCACCCGCCACCAGTCAGGGCCGTCCTCCACGGTGACGCCCGCCGCGCGCAGGCCCTTGGCCATCGCATCGATACGGTCGCTTTCCTTGACCCGCAATTCCTTGACACCCTGCATGTCGGTGACACCTTGGGCAAAGGCAGCCACGACAGACAGCACCGGGTATTCGTCGATCATGCTGGCCGCACGGGCGGGCGGCACAGCGATGCCTCGCAGATCGGGCGAGAACCGCGCACGCAGATCAGCCACCGGTTCGCCACCTTCTTCGCGCAGGTTCTCATAGGTCAGATCCGCCCCCATCTCCAGCAATGTGGTGAACAGCCCCGCGCGGGTCGGGTTCAATCCGATATTGGGGACAAGCACGTCAGACCCCGGCACGATGATCGCGGCACAGACGGGAAAAGCCGCCGAAGAGGGATCCCGCGGCACGATGATGGTTTGCGGGATCAATTCGGGCTGGCCATCCAAAGTGATTACGCGGCCCTCTTCGGTCTCTTCGACCGTCAATGTCGCGCCAAATCCCTGCAACATCCGTTCGGTATGATCGCGGGTCGCTTCCTTCTCGATCACAACGGTCTGGCCGGGGGCATTCAGGCCCGCCAGCAAGACGGCCGATTTCACCTGCGCGGAAGGGACCGGCACGACATATCGGACAGGCACCGGATCAGCCGCACCCACCAGGGTCATCGGCAAACGGCCACCCGCACGGCCCACGGCCTGCGCACCAAACAGGGCCAGCGGTTCGGTGACACGCCCCATCGGGCGACCATTGAGCGAAGCATCGCCGGTGAAGGTCGCCGTGATCGGACAGGTCGCCATCGCACCCATGATCAAGCGCACACCGGTGCCGGAATTGCCGCAGTCGATCACACCCTGCGGTTCGGCAAAGCCCCCCACACCGACGCCGGAAACGGTCCACTCACCGCCGCCATGATCGGTGACCGTTGCGCCAAAGGCGCGCATTGCCTTGGCGGTATCAAGCACATCCTCACCCTCGAGCAGCCCGGTGATATGGGTCTCGCCCACACAAAGCGCGCCAAGGATCAAGGACCGGTGCGAGATCGACTTGTCGCCGGGGACATGGGCAGTCCCGCTCAAGGGACCGCAGGGTCTGGATGTCATTGGAGTTGGGGTGCCATGGCCCGACATGATGCGCGTCCTTCTTGATCTGCGCTGCGTGATAGCGCGGCGGCGCGACAGCGTCCATCATCGCGGCTTCTTTTGAGTAAAAATATCCAAAGGACGGCATCTAAATACGGCGGAAGGTGAGATAATGCGGGCAACGGCCCTCCCGCAGCGCCTTTTGCTCGTAGCGGGTCGAAACCCAGTCATCCCATGGAGTGCGCCAATCCGCAGGACTTTCTGCCAGCCATTCAAAACCTTGGGGCGGCACTTCCTGCAAGGTCTGGCGGACATAATCCTTGATGTCGGTGGCAACACGCAATTCCGCGCCGGACTTCATGCAACGCTGCAATGGAGCCAGGTGTTCGGGGGTCACAAAACGGCGGCGGTGATGGCGCTTTTTGGGCCACGGATCGGGGTAATTGAGAAAGACCCTAGAGAGGCTCTGGTCGGGCAGGACGTCAAAGAGATCGCGCACATCGCCAGGATGGACACGCAGGTTGTCACACTGCGCCTTGCGGATTTTGCCCAGCAACATCGCCACGCCATTGATAAAGGGCTCGCAGCCGATCAGACCGATGCCAGGATAGGTCTGAGCCATATGCACCAAATGCTCGCCGCCACCAAAACCAATCTCAAGCCAGATGTCCTTGCCGCCAAAAAGCTGGTCCACGTCAAGGGGAACACGGTCAGGGTTGACGTCCCAACCGACCGGCCCGGGCGACAGCGGCGCGAGGTCATTCTCCAGATAATCATGTTGGGAGGCACGGATCGTCTTGCCGCGAAACCGGCCATAAAAATTGCGCCATGGTGCGCCAGAAGGGTGATTGGTCTTGCTCATAAAGCGGGCCTTAGCAACTGCGGAAACTATGCGCAATCGGGTCGGGTGGATGACAATCCACCCGACCCGTTCGTGCGAACGGCACGAGCCGGATGTAGGGTGGGTCTTGACCCACCTACCCCGTCAGACCGCCTTTCGCAGCGCGTCCACCAGATCTGTCCGCTCCCAACTGAACCCGCCATCCGCATCAGGCGCGCGCCCGAAATGGCCATAGGCCGATGTGCGCTCATAGATCGGCTTGTTAAGACCCAAATGATTGCGGATACCCCGTGGTGTCAGGTCGATGATCCGACCGATCGCGCGTTCGATCGCCGCTGGATCAACCTCGCCCGTATCGTGGGTATCAGCGTAGATCGACAAAGGCTTGGCCACCCCGATAGCATAACTGAGCTGGATTGTGCAGCGTTCGGCCATGCCCGCTGCGACCACATTCTTGGCCAGATAACGCGCCACATAGGCCGCAGAGCGGTCGACCTTGGTCGGGTCCTTGCCCGAAAACGCGCCGCCGCCATGCGGGGCCGCACCACCGTAGGTATCCACGATAATCTTGCGTCCGGTCAGCCCTGCATCACCGTCAGGCCCACCAATGACGAAAGTGCCGGTCGGGTTGACCCACCATTCGGTCTGCGGCGTGATAAACCCCTCAGGAAGCACTTCGTAGATATAGGGTTCAACGATTGCACGAATATCGGCGCTGGTCTGAGAGGCATCGCTGTGCTGTGTGGACAGCACGATCGAGGTGACTTCGACAGGTTTGCCGCCTGCGTAGCGCAGCGAAATCTGGCTTTTCGCATCGGGGCGCAAAAGCGGCTCTTGGCCTGATTTGCGGACTTCGGCCAGACGCCGCAAGATCGCATGCGCATATTGGATCGGGGCCGGCATCAGTTCCTCGGTCTCGGTCGTGGCATAGCCGAACATGATGCCTTGGTCGCCTGCACCTTCATCCTTGTCGCCAGAGGCGTTCACACCCTGCGCAATATGCGCGGATTGCTCGTGCAGCAGGTTCGTGACCTCACAGGTGGCATGATGGAACTTGTCCTGCTCATAGCCGATATCCTTGATACACGCCCGCGCGATATCCTCCACACGCCCGATATAGTCTTTCAGTTTGCTCTGGTCAGACAACCCGACTTCCCCGCCGATGACGACCCTGTTGGTGGTCGCGAAGGTTTCGCATGCGACACGGGCTTCGGGCTCTTCGCCCAGAAACGCATCCAGCACAGCGTCTGAAATGCGGTCGCATACTTTATCGGGATGACCCTCGGAAACGGATTCCGAAGTAAAGATATAGTCTTGTCGTGCCATGGGAATGTGCTCCAATAAATAAATCTGTCACGTCAGGAAGCCGTTGTGACAGAACCGACCACCCGTCTAGGGTGCGCCTTGAGTGTCGTCAATCGCTATTGCGCGGCCGGATGAAACAGGCCCCGCCAAGCAGCAGGACAAGCAACACAAAAAAGGGCCAATCGCCGAACCGCGCATAAGGCGTCTCGGGCAAGGCCGCAGGCAGTGCCACATCAATGGCCCCGTCTATGCCCAAGGGCAGCGACGCGATGATCCGGCCTTTGCCGTCTATCATCGCACTGATCCCTGTGTTGGCGACGCGGACCATCGGCAGGCCCTGTTCGATCGCGCGCAGGCGCGCTTGGGCCAGATGCTGGCGCGGTCCCGCCGCCTGCCCGAACCAGGCGTCATTCGTGATCAGCAGCAAAAGGCGGGCGCGCGCGCCGCCGTCACTGATCTCTTCCGCAAAAATACCTTCATAGCAGATCAACGGGATCGCCATGCCGATCCCTGGCAAGGCGATCGGCCCCGGTTCTGTCCCCGGTGTAAATCCGACCCCCAGATTGCGGGCCAGCCCTGTGGCACCCATCTGCCCCAAAAGCCGCGCACCGGGCATGTATTCCCCGAACGGCACAAGGTGGCGTTTGTCATAGATACTCTGGACCTGCCCCCCTGCGCCCATGACCACAAGGCTGTTGAAGGCGCGGCTTTCTGCATCACGCCGCTGAATCCCGAACACCAGAGGCGCGCCGCGTGCTGCATCGGAAAGCAGACCCAGATCATCTTCGATCTGGTTGAGCAAGAAGGGGATGGCGGTTTCGGGCCAGACGACCAGATCAGGCACGTCACCTTCTTCCGTCAGGCGGATCAAGCGGTTGAGAAACACATCGCGGTAAGCGGGATCCCATTTTTGATGCTGCGGTGCATTCGGCTGGACAAGCCGGACAATCGGCTGATCCGGTGCTGCCCGCAGGACAGGCCCAGGGCGGACAACAAAGGAGAGGGCGACCACAAGGCCCAGAATGACCAGCCCGACAAGCCTGTTCCGCCCAACCAGCAAGGCCAGCGCCCAAGCGCACAAGACCGTGACCAGCGACAAGAGATGCGGTCCTCCGAAGGCCGCAAGTTGCGCAACACCGGTTTGCACCCAGATATGCCCCAAAAGGGCCCAAGGAAATCCGGTCAGAACAAGGGATCGCAAGACCTCTGCCGTAACCAAAGCGAGACCCAGAAGAACGGCGTTGCGCTGTGCAGCGCGGTGGGCCAGCCCCGCAGCCACACCCCAGAAAAGGCCCGCACCCGCAGCCATGAGGACAAGCGCAAACGGGGCCATCCAACCATGGCGGGCCACATCAACCAAGAACGGTTCGATGATCCAGCGCAGACTAATGGCAAAATAGCCAAGGCCGAAGGCCCAGACATGAAGACCCGCCTGCCGTGCTGACCGGTTGACGGGGGTCAGCAGGAAGAGTGCCGCCAGCGCCAGTACGGTTGCCGGCCAAAGATCAAGTGGCGCTTGGCCCAAGGCGGCGATACCGCCCAGCGCCGCCAGAAGAGCAAAGCGCTGCCAGCCGTTGCGCGCCGCAAACCACGACAGGATGTCAGCCATTACGCGCCGGAGCCAACCGCACCCGTAACCGTTTGATACGGCGCGGATCGGCATCGACAACCTCGAATTCGGGGCCATCGGGATGCACAATCACCTCGCCACGTGCAGGCAAATGGCCCGCCAGCATGGTCACAAGGCCACCAAGCGTATCAATCTCTTCCTCGTCGATCTCTGCATGTTCGGTCAAAGCCATCCCGATTTCGGCTTCGAAGTCGTCCAGATCGGTGCGGGCCTGCGCCAGATAGCAGCCGGGCTTTTCCAGCACCCAGCTCTTGGCTTCCGCGATATCATGCTCGTCTTCAATCTCGCCGACGACCTGCTCGATCACATCCTCGATGGTGACAAGGCCGTCCGTGCCGCCATATTCGTCAATAACCAAAGCCATATGAATGCGCTCTGCCTGCATCTTTTGCAGCAAAACGCCCAAGGGCATCGAAGGCGGAACATAGATCAAGGGGCGCACCAAAGCGCGCAAGTCGAGCTTCTGGCTCTTGCCATTAAAGCCGTGTTGAAGCGCGAAGTCTTTGAGGTTGGCAAGGCCGATGGGGGTATCAAGGGTCCCGTCATAAACAGGCAAGCGCGTCAGGCCGCTTTCTCGGAAAACCTTGACCAGTTCGTCCTTGGTGATCGTCACCGGAACAGACACGATGTCGGTCTTGGGGACAGACACGTCCTCTACCCGCATCCGGCGCAGGTTGAGCATACCCAGAACCGCACCGGCGGCCCGCGCGATCTCAGCGGGGGAATCCTCGGGAGTATCAGGGGTTGCCTGCGGTCGGAACGCATTGATAATTCGGGTGAGTATCCCCGCATTCGTGTCAGTCTGATCGTCTTGCGCGCTTTGCGCTGCAATAGATGGCCCGTCGCCAGTGTCGCCCATTGTATCCTTACCTATGTGGGCCACCTGACCCGATTAGACCCTATATGGGTCACGAAGACCCAGTTTGCCAAGTATCTCTGTTTCCAATCCCTCCATGAGGGTGGCGTCACGGTCACGTTCATGATCGAAACCCAGCAGATGGAGTGTGCCGTGAACAAGTAAATGGAGCGTGTGATCTGTCAGGGGTCTGTGCGCCTCGGCCGCCTCGCGGGCACAGGTATCATAGGCAATGGCAATATCGCCCAACCCGGCTTCTGGCCCAGCTTTGGGTGCATGTGGCATCTCGCCATCGACCGCAGCACCGCGTTCTTCGGCCGGCCAGCTCAGCACATTGGTGGGCTGTGGCTTGCCGCGAAAGTCTGCATTCAGTGTTGCAATGCGCGCATCATTGCAGGCAAGCAAGCTGATTTCGAAAACGGACGGTTCCAGACCCAGACGTGTGAGGGCGGCATCGGTGGCGGTCTGCGCCAGCTTTTCCAGATCAATGTCGGCCCAGCGCCGGTCTTCGATCATGCAATCAACGGTCATCGGGCACCAGTCATCGCGAAAGTGTCACTTGGGATCGTCTTTTTCGTAGGCTTCGATGATAGCGGCAACCAGCGGATGGCGCACCACATCTTTCGCCGTGAAGTAATTGAAACTGATCTTTGTAATCCCCTTGAGCAAACGCTCGGCATCCCACAAGCCCGAAGTCACACCGCGCGGCAGGTCGATCTGGGTACGGTCACCAGTGATGACCATGCGGGAGCCTTCACCAAGTCTGGTCAGAAACATCTTCATCTGCATGGTCGTGGCATTCTGCGCCTCGTCAAGGACCACAAATGCGTTTGACAGGGTCCGTCCGCGCATGAATGCCAAAGGTGCAATCTCGATCACCTTTTCCTCCATCATCTTGGCGGCCTGCTTGCCGGGCAGAAAGTCGTTCAGCGCGTCATAGAGCGGCTGCATATAAGGATCGACCTTGTCTTTCAT
>CAYGMX010000119.1:0-7688 GCA_964351055.1 uncultured Loktanella sp.
GCGGCGGGCGTTCAGCGGGCATGTCCACACTGGCGACATACCAGCTTTTGGGCAGTTGGCCGGGCCTTTCGTTGCGATAAAGCGGGCTGGCCATCTAGACGTTCAACAGCAGGTGTTCACGCTCCCATGGGCTGATCACTTGCAGGAATTCGGTATATTCGGTGCGCTTTACAATCGAATAGACGCGCGCAAAATCCTCGCCTAGCACTGCGTGCAGCTCTTTGGCCTCGTCAAACAGATCAAGCGCATCCGACAAAGAGCCTGCGATTTCCGCTTCGGAGTCTGACGCCTCGCCGCGCCAGCGTTTGTCTGGACGGATTTCGTTTTTCAGGCCCAGATAGCCGCAAGCCAAGGATGCCGCGATACAAAGGTAGGGGTTGCAATCCATCCCCGGTAGACGGTTTTCGATGCGCCGCGCCTCTGGCGGTGAAATCGGAATACGGATGCCCGTGGTCCGGTTGTCGCGTCCCCATTCAAGGTTGACCGGCGCGGCCTCGCCTTCAACATAGCGGCGGTAGCTGTTCACATAGGGCGCAATCAACGCGATGGCGCTGGGCATGTGTTCTTGCAAGCCACCGATGAAATGGAAGAACGCATCGGTTTCGCCACCACCGGGGCCGGTAAAGATATTGCGGCCTTTGGTATCCACGACAGAGTGGTGGACATGCATCGCTGACCCTGGTTCACCTTCAATCGGTTTTGCCATGAATGTGGCGAAGCAATCATGCCGAAGTGCCGCCTCGCGGATCAGGCGTTTGAAATAGAACACCTCATCGGCCAGTTTCAGCGGATCACCGTGGCGCAGGTTGATCTCCAACTGACCGGCGCCGCCTTCCTGCGCGATGCCGTCAATCTCGAAGCCCTGAATTTCGGCGAACTCGTAAATATCGTCGATGACGGGGCCATAGTCATCCACCGCGGACATCGAATAGGCCTGACGTCCTGCTGCAGGGCGGCCTGTGCGCCCCATCATCGGTTCAATCGGTTTGGCGGGGTCTATGTTGCGCGCAACAAGATAGAATTCCATCTCGGGGGCGACAATCGGGGTCCAGCCTTCTGCCTTGTAAAGATCAACAACCCTGCGCAGCACGTTGCGCGGCGAGAAAGGCACGGGTTTGCCCTTCTGGTCAAACGCGTCATGGATCACCTGCAATGTGCCATCGGATGCCCAAGGCGCTGCGGTGGCGGTCGCCAGAACGGGCTTGAGGATCATATCGGGTTCCAAAAACCCGTCCGGTCCTGCCGCTTCACCCCAATCGCCTGTGATGGTCTGGAAAAAGATCGAGTTTGGCAAATGGAAATGCCCCTGCTTTTCCCATTTGCCCACGGGAACAGCCTTGCCGCGCGCGATACCGGGCAGATCGGCGATAACGCATTCGACCTCGTCTAGTCGGTTCTGTTCCAGATAAGCCTGTGCAGCCGGTGGAATGTCATTGATCCAGCTCATGCGAGTACCCGTTCCTTGAAAAACTTTGCAATTTGTGCGCCGAGCCGTGGGTTATCGACAGGCTCGTCCAATGTCGCTCGGGCAGCAGCAAGCTGTTGATCCGGCACCAGACCGGGGCCACGGAAATCCATCAGGCCGCCAATAAATTCCGCCCCGTATTCGGGGTGTGGTTGGGTGGTAAAGACGCGGTTGCCATAGACAAGCGCCGCGTTCTCGCAAAAGTCGCTCTTGGCATAGACTGTTGCATCGGCAGGCCGCTCGGTCACCTGATCCTGATGCCACGCGTTCAGCGCGACGGTTTCGCCATTCCAATCATAGATCTGCCGCCCCACAGACCAGCCGCCTGTAAATTTCTCGACCTTGCCGCCAAGGGCTTGCGCGATGATCTGGTGCCCGAAGCAAATCCCGACCAGCGGAATATCGGCGGCATAGACATCGCGAATGAAGGTTTCGAGCGGCGCAATAAAGGGGACATCGTCATAAGCCCCGTACTTGGACCCCGTAATCAGCCAGCCGTCGCAATCGGTGATGCTGTCGGGAAACTCCATATCGACGACACTGTAGGTCGCAAAGTCAAAGCCGAAACCGTCCAGAAGCCGTTCGAAATGCGGTGCGACGTCGCCTGTGATGGGCAATAGCTCGTCTGGAGCGTGCCCGGTTTGCAGAATGCCGATTCTCATGACTGTCTCATTGTTATGACGTGGCGCCACGCTAGAGGCTTCGCTAGACCGTGTCGAGATAGAGGTCGAGCTGCTCTTCCGGCGTCAGTTCCTTGAAGTAATGCATTTCCTGCCGTTTGGTGCGCAGCAGATTTTCGATCAGTTGCGGGTCAAAGACACGCAGCGCCAGCGGGCTCTTCTCGAAGGCTTCGATCGCTTCGCCCCAACTGCCCGGTACCTGAGGCATGGTTTGCGCATAAGCATTGCCGGTAATCGGGGCTGGCGGGGTCATTTTATCCTCGATCCCGATCAGGGCAGAGCCAAGCACCGCCGCCAGAAAAAGATAGGGGTTCACATCGCCACCGGCAACGCGGTGTTCGATGCGGCGCGCGTTATAGCTGCCACCGGGGACACGGACAGAGGCTGTGCGGTTGTCATAGGCCCAGCAGATCCCCGTTGGCGCATGCGCACCGGGCACTAGCCGTTCATAGCTGTTGGCATGGGGGGCATAGATCAGCGCCAGTTCAGGGATACCTGCCAGACAGCCCGCAATCGCATTTTGCAGCAGTGGCGACCCTTCGTGGGTGCCGTTGGCCATCACGTTCTTGCCTTTTTCGTCGATGATCGAAAAATGTGTGTGCAGGCCGTTGCCCGCGTAGTCCTCGTAGGGTTTGGCCATAAAGCTGGCGGCCATTCCGTGATTACGGGCAAGGCCGCGCACCAGCATTTTGAACAGCCATGCATCATCTGCCGCCTTCAAGGCGTCAGGCACGTGTTCAAGATTGACCTCGAACTGGCCGATCCCGCCTTCGGAAATTGCGGCCTCTGCCGGAATGTCCATCAACTCGCAGGCATCGTAAAGCTCGTTAAAGAAACTGTCAAAAGCATCCAGCGCGCGCAGCGACAGGATTTCCGCACCGGCACGCCGCTTGCCCGAGCGGGGTGATTTGGGTTGCCGCAACTCGCGTCCGGAATCGTCAACAAGATAGAATTCCATCTCGGTGGCGACCACAGGGGTCAGCCCCAGCGCCTTGTAGCGCGCAACCACATTGGCCAAGGCATGGCGGGGATCACCCTCAAACGGCCTGCCATCCTCGTGATAGGCCCAAAGAGGCAGCAAGGCCGAAGGCGAAGACAGCCACGGCATCGCCACATAGCCGCGCTCGGTGGGCAGCAAGACCCCGTCGGCATCGCCACTGTCAAAAACAAGCGGGCTGTCGTCGATATCTTCGCCCCAGATATCCACGTTCATGACCGAAAGCGGAAAGCGGGTGCCATCCTGTTCAAGTTTTGCAGCAAAACGGCGGGGAACACGCTTGCCGCGCGCCTGCCCGTTCAGATCGGCTGCACCACAGCGGACATTACGCACCTCAGGGTGCTCTTCTAGCCAGCTCATCGGATAATCTGAGGCCTCACTTTAAGTGCCCTGCGCCTGTCCTGTGGGAGGTGACGGTTCAAACGGGCATTGATGATCCCGAATATGCCGATCACCACCAAAGTCAGCAGGATGAAATAGCCTGCGAGAATCGGATAGGGGATAAACGGGTTGAACGTCTTATCCGCGAAATAATTGGCATAGTACAGAGCGTCACCACGTTGCTGCGTGGCTGGGAAACCAGAGAAAAAGACCAAAGTCGTTGCGTGGAACAAGAAGATCGCTTCGTTGGTATACCCCGGCCATGCCAGCCGCAGCATCGTGGGGAAGATCACACGCCGGAAGCGCGCCCAGCCGGACAGCCCGTAGGCATCTGCCGCTTCGGTGTCTCCTTTGGGGATGGATTGCAAAGCGCCATAGAAAATCTCGCCGGTATAGGCTGCCGTATTCAGGAACAACACGACAAGCGCCCCAGCCCAAGCGGAAGTCAGCGGGCTGAAGAACGGGTAAACGCCCTTGAGGCTAAGGAAAAGGAAGTAGGCAAAGAAGAACTGGATGAACAGCGGCGATCCGCGAAAGATAAAGATGAACCATTCCGCCGGTTTGCGCAAAAGCGGGTTGCGGGCGGCCTTGCCCATCGCCACGGCTGTGGCCAGAAAAAAGCCCGCAACCAAAGCGACCAGTCCGAAATAGATGTTCCAGATCATACCCGAGCCGATCAGCGTAATCTGTTGGCACAATGTAAAGTCACTGCGCGGCAGCAGGCGCTCACCGATGCCTTGGCTGCGCAGCGCATAATCCGCGATGGTTTCCCAGCAGCTCATGCCGCCGCCTTTCGCTGCGCTTCGCCCGCAGCAGTGGCTTGGCCGTGGGTCAGCTTGGCCATGATCCGGTCAAGTACGACCTCTGATACTTTGGTGAAACACAGGTAGAACACCAGCAGGGCCAGAAAGTACCACATGCGCCAATCGCCGTGCGGGTATTCAGTGAACTGCGGTTGTTTGGCACCGCCCAATTCGCGGGCCCAATAGACGATGTCTTCGACACCCAGCAGGAAAAGCAGGGGTGTCGCTTTAATCAGGACCATCCAGAGGTTCGACAGGCCGGGCAGGGCGTAAACCCACATCTGCGGTACCAGCACGCGCCAGAACGTCTGGCGGCGGCTCATCCCATAAGCTTCGGCTGTTTCCAACTGGCCACGTGGCACGGCGCGCATCGCCCCGAAAAGAACATTGGCCGCAAAAGCCCCAAAGACGATGGCAAAGGTCAGGACCGCCAGCATGAACCCATAGGTTTCATGCACCCATTGTGGTGCATTGCCCAACGGCAGCTTGGCCGCAGTGCAAACGACAAAGTCGTTGCCTTGGCGAACGGGTTCTGTCCAGTCGGGGCAATTGATGCGGTGGCGGATATATTCGAACGCCTGATCAAGGGCGATAACAAAGAACAGGAAAAAGGCAATGTCGGGGATCCCGCGGACCACAGCAATATAGGTCTTGCCGATCCAGCGTAGCGGGAAAAAATCACTGCGTGCCGCAGAGGCACCGGCAAACCCGAAAGCAAGTGATGTGGGTGCCGTGATTGCCAGCAACAGCAGGACGGTCCCGACCGCGTAATACATGGACATATGCTTGCCTGTCGTCAGGTAGCAACTCATCCATTGGAAGCCTTCAAGGGTGGCGGGGTCTGTGCAGAAACTGAAAATGCGGTGGCCTGATTGTTAGGGCAGATTTTTGAGTATTTTTGGCAAGATGATATGCAGACTGCGCCCCGCCGTTGGCGGCAGGGCGCATCGCGATCTTAGAAGGTTGCCGAACCGGGCAGCCATTTTGTGATCAGCGCGTTCAAAGTGCCATCCGCCTTCATCGACTGGATCGCGGCTGTGAACTTGTCGCGCAATTCTGTGTCGGACTGGCGCACGCCAAGGCCGATGCCGCCACCGATCAGGACGTCTTCACCGACGATGGACACTTCGCTGTCGGATTCCGCGATCGGTTCTAGATAGGCTTTGTCGGCCAGAACCGCATCAGCTTCGCCAGCTTTGACGGCGGCGATTGTTTCGTCAGGTGTTGCGAATTCCAGAAGTGTCGCGCCTTCCATGCCTGTGACATAGCTGGCCTGAATTGTGCTCGACTGTGCCGCGATCACGGCGTTGCTGAAATCGACTTCGCCGGTGGCGAGGAATGCAGAGGGATCAGGCTGCGTATAGGCTTCGGAGAAATCGATCACTTCCTTGCGCTCGTCGGTGATCGACATGCCTGCAATGATGGCATCATAGTTGCCGGACACGAGGTTGGGGATAATGCTATCCCACTCGTTGGTGACCCATTCACAGGTCAGTTCGGCACGCGCACACAGCTCGTCACCCAGTTCACGCTCGAAACCGTCGACTTCACCGGCATCGTTGATGAAGTTGTACGGAGGGTAGGCGCCTTCGGTGCCCAGACGCACGACCGAATGGGCATCGGCCATGGCCATGCTGCCCAGAACGGCAAGGGCAGCGGTTGACAGGATCAGGTTTTTCATCAGTTTTCTCCCGAGTTGATGATTTTTAAGAGACCGTGGCAGAGAGAAATCCCTGCAAACGGTCCGTCTTGGGGTTGCCAAAGAGTTCGGCTGGCGGGCCTTGCTCTTCGATTTTGCCTTGGTGCAGGAACACAACATGGTCGCTGACATCAGCAGCCAGTCGCATATCGTGGGTCACGATAATCATGGTCCGCCCTTCGGCGGCCAGATCCTTGATGACCTTCACGACTTCCTGTTCAAGTTCAGGGTCCAGCGCGCTTGTTGGCTCATCGAAAAGCAGTGCCTTGGGTTCCATGCAGAGCGCGCGCGCAATCGCGGCGCGTTGTTGTTGACCACCCGAGAGCTGGGCAGGGTAGGCATCGCATTTGTCACCGATCCCCACCTTATCAAGATACTTGCGCGCGGCCGCTTCGACCTCTGCCTTGTCGCGCTTGAGCACGGTGACCGGCGCTTCCATAACATTTTGCAGGATCGTCATATGGGCCCAGAGGTTGAACTGTTGGAACACCATCGACAGATTGGTGCGGATACGGATCATCTGCGCATGGTCCCCGGGGCGGCGGTGCAAGCCCGCCCCTTTCCAGATCACGGGTTCACCGCAGAAGATCACATCGCCCTGCTGGCTGTCCTCAAGCAGGTTCGCGCAGCGCAAGAGCGTCGATTTCCCAGAGCCGGACGACCCGATCAAAGACACCACGTGTCCGGCCGGTGCCACGATGTCCACACCCTTGAGAACCTCAAGGGCTCCATAGGCTTTATGCAGATTCCGGATTTCGATTACAGGGGCGGCGTTTGACACAAGATGCAGCTTTTCTAATTCCGTTGGCGATTAGTGCCCATTTTCTGGCCTTTTGCAACGGTTTGCGTCTTTATTACCCCGCGTCAAGCACGGATTGCCGTTTGCTTGGGCGCTCCTGTAGGGGCGTTTGCCCCTTATTGAAGCGCAATAATGTGTTCGGGCCCAAAAGCTTGCCCGATTTTGACGCGTAAGCAGCTATCGCTGTGTGCGGCCCATCAGGACCCGCCGCTGACTTTCAGTCGCGCGCGGTGGCTGTCTTGGTCAGACACACCCAGCAAGGATGCCGTCATCCGCATCATACTGTCTTCTTCGTGGTCCCGCACCCCGTCAGCCAAGACCACGGCCCACATCGCCTCAAGCACGCCCAGCCGGTTTTCATAATCGACCGCATCCTTGATCGCGCGGGTAAAGCGCACGGTGTCCGGGGCCTCGGCTTCGAGCGCTTCGCACTCTGCGCGCAGCGCCGCCGCTTCGGTAGGGGTCAGCCCGTAGCGTTTGGCAAGCGAGGCATCAATCTGCGCGATCTCGTTTGCGTCATAATGGCCATCAGTACGGGCAAGGCGGACAAGTAAAGCACCCAGCGCCAGTCGCGCATCGGTATCGGGGAGCATTTGCGGTTCGGGGGCGGTCAGACGCCGGAGAAGGTCACTAAACATTTTGCTTACATAAGGCCAGATTGCTTGTCTTGGAAGAGGGCAGAAAGCCGCGCGGTTTCTTGGGCGAAACCATAAGGCGCATTCACGACAAACACACCTGAACCCACCATCCGGTGTCCGGGGCGAGCAGGGGGAAAGCTGACCTCGTGAGTAAGGCCGTCAGGTAAAGCGTCTTGCAAGGCTTTGAGCATCGGTTTGTGGGGCGCGTCAGTCAGGATCGGATACC
>CAYGMX010000120.1:0-7660 GCA_964351055.1 uncultured Loktanella sp.
GGTCATAGCAGTTCAAGAGGACGGCACGGTGTCTTGCCAACGCTTGCGGAGGGACCAATTCGCGCGTCAGGATCGATCCGTAGATCACGCCAATTGCATTGTCGCCGGACCACTTTTTCAGCACTTCGGTCTCGTAGCTTTTGTCGCCTCCGGTCATGACGATCTCTACGATAAGTTCATTTTTCCAGGCCTCTTCCTGAACGCCTTCGATTGAAATTGCCGCAAATGGACTGGTCGCGATCTCATCAATCATCAGGCCGATCACACCGGTGCGGTTTGATTTTGGCGGGCGTCCTGCACCTCGCGGGCGGTAGCCAAGCTCTTCGACCGCTTGCATGACGCGTTTGCGCGTTTCGCGGCTGATGCGCATGTCTTCCAAACCGTTCAACACAAAAGAGACCGTCGACTGGGAGACGCCAGCATGAAGCGCGACATCCTTCATCGTCACCCGGGTTTTTGTTTCTTTCTCAGCTGATTTCATCACAAATCCGAATTTTCTTGCCTTGTGCTAATAAATATTGCTAATAATATTAGCGCAAGAGGAATCGGCATAGCCTAGGGGAGGGGGACATGCGGAACAGCACTTCACGACGGATGACCCAAACACAGGCGGCCTATGCCTTGCTGCTGCCATTCCTTGCGGTCTATGTCCTATTCCTGATCTATCCATTCTTTCGCGGCGTTTGGATCAGCTTGCATGATTGGAACCTGCTGGCTGTTGCCTTCAACCCGGATGCCAAGGAATACGTCGGCCTGCGCAACTATGAACGTGTGATGTGGGGCCGCAATATCGAGTGGTCGCCGTTTGCAGCGCCATTTTGGCAGGTCCTTGGCATTTTCGGTTTGGCATTCTCTTTTGTGCTGCGCCTAAGAGACCAGTTGAGCCGCTTTAACGCCATTGCCCTTGGAGTTCTGTCACTCTTGCTGATTGTCGTACCCGGCTTTCATCCGGGCGAGGGCGGTCGCTGGTTTGACCGCAGGTTTTGGCCAACTGTTGGGAATACACTCGTCTTTGTCGGATTAGCGGTGCCCGGAGTGACGATTTCCGCGCTTTTGCTTGCTGCGGCGGTCAACCGTGAGACCCGCGCCATGTCTGCACTGCGCACGCTTTTCTTCCTTAGTCAGGTACTGTCTGTGACGGTGGTAACGCTGATCTGGCAGATCATGTTCTCGCCCCGTCAGGGTCTGATCGCAAACATCACCGAAACGATGGGTGGCACACCTATCAACTGGTTGACCGACCAACAATTCGCCATGGCTGCGATCGTGATCGCGACAATCTGGTGGAGCCTTGGGATCGCGATGATCCTCTTCCTTGCAGGTTTGCAGGATATCTCGAAAGATCTTTATGAAGCGGCGGCCCTTGATAATGCCACGGGTGCCAAGGCGTTCTGGTACATCACACTTCCGAACCTCAAGCGCACCATCACAGTTGTCGTGATTTTGCAGATCATCCTGCACTTTCAGGTTTTTGGTCAATCGCATCTGATGACCCAAGGCGGCCCGAATGACAGCACGCAGGTCCTTGTCCGCTACATCTACCAGACAGGGTTCCGCGATAGCGAACTTGGCAGGGCAAGTGCGATGGCAGTCTTTCTTTTCGTCATCATGGGCTGCTTTTCCATCATCCAGTTTGTTGTTGGACGGGAGAAACCGGAATGAACCGCTCGTATTACTGGCTGGTGACAGCTCTTGCCATTCCTGCTTTCATCTGGCTTGTCCCGACAATCTGGATGGTGTCGCTCTCGTTCCAACCCAACGACGTCTTGGCGCGCACGACGTCATCGACGGCATTCGGGCTGATCCCTTTGCCGTTTACGTGGGATAACTACGCCGCCCTTTTCAGCTTTGGCCAAACACCCGGTTGGTTCCTGAATTCATTGATCGTCGCCGTCGGCATGACGCTCGGTGTGCTTGCTGTGTCAACGACAGCAGGCTACGCGCTTGCGCGTTTGCAGTTCCCGTTCAAGAACACGATCACCGTGATTTGCCTGATCGGTCTGATGGTGCCGGAACAGGCCGTTTTCATTCCGCTTTACACAATGTTCGCCGATTTCGGCTGGCACAACAGCTATCACGCGCTGATCCTGCCGCGCATGGCCGTGCCTATTGGCGTCTTTCTGATGATGCAGTTCTTTCGGGCGATCCCGAAAGATATTGAAGAGGCCGCACGCCTTGATGGTGTTACATGGCTCAAAATCTTTTGGTACGTGATGTTGCCGCTCGCCCGGCCCGCCATGATGACCTTGGCGATCCTGACATTTCTTTATGCGTGGAACGACTATCTGTGGCCGCTCGTCAGCGCCCAGCAGCGGGAATACTTCACGATCACCTTGGGCCTTGCGTCCATCCAATCCAACTTCGCGCAATCGGAAGGGCTGGGCCGTGTCATGGCCTCGGGCGTTATCGCGTCCCTTCCGGTTGTCATCCTGTTCCTGATTTTCCAGCGGTATGTGGTGCAAGCCATGACCGTGGGCGGATCAAAGGGCTAATCGCACATAAGGGAGGAAACCATGAAACATGTGCTTTTCATTGCGGCTGCAACCGCGCTTATCGCCACCGAGAGCGTGGCGCAGGACATTACCTTGGGCCGCTTCTTCGGCGCCTGTGAAGACGCAGGCACCGACACCACCACGAGTTCTGGTGAGGCTTGTATCATCCAGTCGATCATCAATGCCGCCGATGCGGAATTGGACGGGATCAGCATCAGTACGCTGCCAACCGATTGGGGTAACTATTATGACCAGATCAAAGCGGCCTATGCTGGCGGAACGCCGCCAGACGTTCATGTCATGCACCGCCACCGCATCCCTGAATTCGCCGGTCTTGGCGCTCTTGCCGAGATTTCGGGCGAACTGGAAGCGGCAGGCATTGACCCAACTGACTGGTCCCCGGCGGCACTTGATGCTGTCAGTTACAACGGCGGGATCTATGGCGTCCCGATGGATTTCCACGCCAACCTTTGGCATGTGAATATGGACATCATGGAAGCTGCGGGATTGGTCGAAAATGGCGCGCCAGTCTTGCCTACGTCGCCCGCTGAGATGATGGAACATGCGGCGATGGTCAAAGAGGCGACAGGCCAAGACTATCTGGCTGCAGATTTTGCCCAGTTCCCCATTGGTGTGCGTCTGGTTCTTGCGCTGATGTGGCAGCAAGACGCCAACATCTTTACAGATGATGGCACCGCCACGATCAACACTGAAGCAGGCAAGAACGCAGTTGAAGCGATCACACAGCTCTTTGACGCTGGCTATGCCAACCCGCAGCTCAACTATGCAGATAGCCAGCAGGCTTTCCTGAACGGTGAGGCCGCGGTTCTTGTGAACGGCACATGGGTCGTTGACTTCTACACCGCAGAAGCCGCGAAAGCAGGGGTCGGGCTGGATAACTACTATGTTGCCGATTTCCCAACCCTGTTTGAAACCGGGGCGACTTGGGCTGACAGCCACATGTGGGCGATTCCGGCATCCCTTGACGGTGCCGAGCGTGAAGCAGCACTGAAAGTGCTGGCCTTCATCAACGATCACAACATCGACTGGGCCCGCACGGGCCATATGTCGGTGCGCCAGTCTGTGGTCGACAGCGAAGCCTATCAGTCCTTGCCACACCGCGATGAGTACACAGGCACCGCCGCCATCGCCAAGGACACGCCACCATCCGAGCGTTATGGCGCGATCCAGGATGTGTTGAACCGCGAACTGCAGGCCATCTGGTTGACAGACAAACCTGTTGAAGCGGCCCTGCAGGATGCAGAGTTCGAAGTGCAAGACCTGCTTGATCGCTAAGCACTTCCTCCCTGTCGCTCCGATCTCTCAGGTCGGGGCGACATCTTCGTCATTCTAGCATTACGGACACGCCCATGGACCGCTGGACAACCAAAGACGCCAACGCATGGTGGGACGCCCAACCTTGGGTATGTGGGTTTAACTTCCTACCATCCACTGCCGTGAATTTTCTGGAGATGTGGCACGAAGACAGCTTCGATCTGCCAACAATCACAAGGGAACTGCAATGGGCGGCCGATATCGGCTTCAATGCCATGCGTGTCAATCTCCATCCGCTCATTTGGGAGCACGACCGCACCGGATTTCTGGAGCGCATCAACATGCTGCTTGTGGTTGCAGACCAATGCCGGATCAAGACGGCGCTATGTCTGTTTGATGACTGCGGTTTTGGCGGGCTTGAGCCTGCCTATGGGCCACAGCCCGACCCGATCGCAGGCGTGCATAACAGCCGCGCGATTGCGAGTCCGGGGCGCAATATTGTGATGCATGCCGATCAGCATGACATCCTGCGGGCCTATGTCATCGGGGTTGTGCGCGCGTTCCGCAATGATCGGCGCATCCTGTTCTGGGACATCTACAACGAACCGGGCAACAAGATGCAATTCAACGAAGACGGATTCTCGCGTTACCCCGATGACCTTGAAAGCCATTCGCTGGCACTGATGGAAAATGCCTTTGGCTGGGCACGCTCGCAGTATCCAGTGCAACCCTTGACAGTTGCAGCTTGGACAACACCACTGCCGGGCGAAGCGGCACACCCCTACCAGACAGAAATCGACCGCAGCGCATTGCTGCACTCTGACATCATTACATTCCATGCCTATTGGCGCACGGATCAGGTCGAACGCTTTATTGATTACCTCTCCGTCTTGGATCGCCCGATGCTCTGCACCGAATGGATGGCGCGCGCGGTAGACAGCACGATACCTGACCAACTGCCAATGTACCGCGACCGCAAGGTTGGCTGCTTCCAATGGGGATTGGTGAAAGGCCGGACGCAAACACATCTGGCTTGGCCGCAGGACTTGGTACGCGCCCATGGCGGGCAGGCGACGGGTGATTTGTGGTTCCATGATCTGCTCTACCCCGATGGGACGCCATACGATCAAATCGAAATCGAGACGATCCGCGCCCTGACAAAGGGCCATCAAAACCAGTCCATTAAAGGAGTCTGATATGTCCGGTGTCACAATGAACAGTGTCATCAAAAAATATGGTGATGTACAGGTTATCCACGGTATCGACCTTGAAATTGACGACGGAGAGTTCTGTGTTTTTGTCGGCCCCTCCGGATGCGGGAAATCAACCTTGCTGCGCATGGTCGCGGGGTTGGAGGACACGACCAAAGGCCAGATTCATATCGGCAAGCGTGATGTGACGCTTCTTGATCCCTCGGATCGTGGTGTCGCCATGGTGTTCCAGACTTACGCGCTCTACCCGCACATGACCGTCAAGGAAAACATGGGCTTTGGGTTGCGCATGAACAAACACCCAAAAGACGTGATCGCGGCAAAGGTTGCCGAAGCTTCCCGTATCTTGAAACTGGATGAATACCTTGATCGCAAACCTGCTGCTTTGTCAGGCGGGCAACGCCAGCGCGTTTCTATCGGACGCGCCATCGTCCGCGGGCCAGAGGTGTTCTTGTTCGACGAACCCCTTTCCAATCTTGATGCCGAACTGCGTGTCGAGATGCGGGTGGAAATCGCGCGCCTGCACAAAGAAATCGGCGCTACAATGATCTACGTCACGCATGATCAGGTCGAGGCAATGACATTGGCCGACAAGATTGTTGTGCTCCGATTGGGCCGGATTGAGCAGGTTGGCGCGCCGATGGAGCTTTACCGCGATCCCGACAACAAGTTTGTGGCAGGGTTTATTGGCAGCCCTGCAATGAACTTCATGAATGCCAAGATGACGACCTCAGGTGTGAAAATTGACGGTCTCGATAAACCCGTCGTCACCGATCTGGCCACAGATTACGCCGGACGAGCCATTACAGTCGGGCTACGCCCCGAGCACCTGATGATTGATCCAGAAGGTGAGGCGCTGACCGTCGATCTGGTCGAGAGCTTGGGCGGTGTCTCATTTGCCTATCTCCTGACTGATGACGGGGAACGGATCGTCGTCGAAGAGCGTGGTGATAAGCGCGTTAAAGAAGGTCAGCGCGTCGGCTTGGCGTTCGAAACCCAAAGAATGTACCTGTTCGATCCACAAACCGAGCAGCGGATCCGGCGGTAAGCGCTTTTGGAACGCCCTTGTTCCAAACCATGATCTTTAGTGCAAAGCGTGCTTTCCAATGCAAGTCACGCTTAGACTGACTTCCGGCACTGTCCGGCTTGGCCTCAAACCTGTCACGCATCGTGCCCGAGCAGAAAACAGGCAAAGAGGCTGAGGCTCAAGGTCGGAAATGCGGACGAAGCTGCCGAAGGCTTTGTTCGAGAACAAGCGCTGCGGTAAAAGTCGTAAGTGGGTGGCCGCAATGGGCCGCAGCCTGATCTTGTCGAAGGGCAAGCCTCAAGCGAAGTCCACGGCGATCATTGTCCATGATTTCAATCCTTGCCTATGATGGCGGTCTTGGACCATCAAGCGCTGCTTCTGTCGGTTCTTGCTTCAATATTCCATTTCGTTTGGTGGCAAAGTTGGTCTGGAGGCGGGTGGACATCACTGAAACGATCTGGCGTGATTGCGTTTCGAGATCCATCATAAACTATTTATTTTCAATACACTGCCTGACTGTCTGGGATGCCCTTGGGACATGAGAGAGACTGAATTCAGCCCCCCTCATTGTAGTCAGTCGGTCCGTAGTTCGTGTCCATCTGGCCGCCACCTAGACCGGCATCGATTTAGGCTTTCCCGCCGTAATCGATGCAATCTGAAGACTTTGGTCTCAATCCCGTCATGGCCTGCGCCAGCCACCGAGAATTGCAATCAGGTGTCTTCTTGGGATTGGCTTTCGTCTGAAAATGGCTGCTTGTGCAAACCGATACCGCATTGGATGTGCGAGGCCCGCTCCAAGAAGCAAATGAAAGATCAAGCAAGCGGCTATCAAATATACGGCTCACGATCCGAAAGCATCGCGTAGTTTTCACAAGCGACCCGTTGCAATTCGTCTGCAAGGCCCCGCGCGTCAGCCTCTTGGTAGTTTTCGGTCGATACGGGCGCGCAAAAGCGGATGCTGATCTTGCCCGGACGCGCCCGGACGGTTCCAAGCGGCATGGCGCGATGGCCGCCATGGATAACCACCGGAATGATGGGTGACTTCGCCCTGATTGCAATGAGACTGCCGCCTACCTTAAAGCGCCCGATCCCATCGCGGCCCGAAAGCTTGCCTTCGCCGCCCCAACCAACTCTTTCGCCAGCCTGCGCCGCGGCCACCATCCGGTCGACAAGAAGGTCAGTGGACGTACGGTTGCCGCGTGCGACCAGCGCGATGTCGATTTTCGCACAGGCTTTGCGGGCAAATGGGATGTGCCCATAGATGTCGGCACCAGCGAGCCTGTCCACATGTGGCCAGATCCCGACGAAATATGCTGCCACGTCCGCGAAGGATGTCTCGTTATGAGAAACGATGCAGCCCCTACCTGCCGCAGGAATGGCTCCTTCAACGGCAACTTCAATACCACAGTCATCCAGATAGGTTGCAAAAAGCCGTTGAAGCGGTGCCCGTGCCTGCCTGCCCGCTTGCGGCGCGCGTGCGACCCTGCCCATTGCGGCAGGTGCGCCCAGAAGGAACCGAAGTGAGGCCTTTCCACCACGCCAGTTTTCTTCAATCGATTTCAGGGCGTGTGTCATGTGACCTAAGGCTTTGATTGCACTCTTCCTAACCGCCCCACATCACATGTTCAATTTGAAACAGATCGCCGGACACTGTG
>CAYGMX010000121.1:0-7619 GCA_964351055.1 uncultured Loktanella sp.
GCTTTGCCATGCTGCCGACCTATCAGGGGGGGTATCGTGGCCAGTATCTTGTGCTGGCGCAAGCGGCAGCGACGCGGCACGGGGTGCCTGTAGATTTGTTCCTGCGCCTGATCGAGCAGGAAAGCGGCTGGAATGCGCAGGCTGTGTCCGTCAAAGGGGCGATCGGTCTGGCCCAGTTGATGCCGCAGACCGCGCGGGATTTGCAGGTGGACCCCACCGATCCGGTGCAGAACCTCGAAGGGGGTGCGCGGTACTTGCGTGCGCAATTTGCGGCTTTTGGTGATTGGCGGCTTGCCCTGGCGGCCTATAACGCAGGTCCCGGCGCGGTCTTGCAGTATCAGGGCGTGCCGCCTTTTGCGGAGACCCAGAATTATGTGCAGGTCGTATTCGGCCGGTGACGATCTTCGAAAGAGAAGATCGTCATGCCTCCGGCGGGGATATTTTAGCTCAAAAGAAGGTTATTCAGCCGCGATTTGAATGACTGGTTCCATATCGGCGAAATCATCATCGCTGAGGTGGCATTTGACCTGATGCCCTTCTGCAAGGAAGCGCACAGGTGGCACCTCTTTTTCACACAGGTTGCCGGGGACTTTGGATTTCCAGCCGCAGCGGGTCTGGAACGGGCAACCGGAGGGCGGGTTCATGGCCGAGGGAATGTCACCTTCCAGCACGATGTGCTTTTTCTTGACCTTGGTGTCGGCGATGGGCACCGCTGACAGCAGCGCCTCTGTATAGGGGTGGTAGGGCGGCGAGAAGACCTGATCGGTCGTGCCCAATTCCACCACATGCCCCAGATACATCACCATCACGCGATCCGACAGGTAGCGCACGATCGACAGATCGTGGCTGATGAACAGCAGGGTCGTTTTGTGTTCGCGCTGGATGTCCATGAGCAGGTCTGTGACCGCTGCCTGTACGGACACATCAAGCGCCGAAACGGGCTCGTCTGCGACCACGATCCGTGCATCCCCTGCAAAGGCCCGCGCGATCCCGACGCGCTGCTTTTGTCCGCCAGACAGCTGGCGCGGCATGCGGTCGGCAAAGGCGCGCGGCAGTTTCACGAGGTCCAGCAGGTCCAGCATCCGCGCGCGGCGTTCCTGATCATTGTTGCCGATCCCGAAGATTTCCAACGCGCGCATGATTTGGCGCCCCACGGTCATTGAGGGGTTGAGCGTGTCGAATGGGTTTTGAAACACCATCTGGATATCGGCGACATTCTTGGTTGTCCGTCTTTCGATGGGGACATCGCCAATGGATTGATTGTCCAACAGGATCTGGCCGCCGGTAGCGGTCTCCAACCCCATCAACACCTTCGCGAAGGTGGACTTGCCGCAGCCGGATTCGCCCACAATGGCCAGTGTTTCGCTTTCGCGTGCTTCAAAGCTGAGCGTTTCATTGGCCTTGACGACTTTGGTGTCGCCACCGCCAAACAGCGCGTTTGCCGCGACCTCGTAGTATTTCTTGAGGTTGTCCATCTTGAGCACAACCGGCCCGATTTCACCTTTTGCCTTCTTTGCGGCAATCTGCGGCGGCGCGGCCCAGTCGATTTCCTGAAATTTCAGGCAGCGGGTCTGGTGGCGGTCATTGCCGGGGACGGCTTCCATAGGGATAAAGCCCGCATCACAGCGCCCTGCTTCGAAATAGTCGCAACGAGGCCCGAAGTTGCAGCCCTGTGGCCGTTCGTGCGGCAGGGGAAAGTTGCCGGGGATCGCGATCAGGGGGCGCGCGTTCTTATCGGCGCCGGGCAGGGGGATGGACCGGAACAGGGCTTGGGTATAGGGGTGCTGCATTTCGTCAAAGACGTCTTCGATGCTGCCGCGTTCCACCGCCTCGCCGGAATACATCACGCAGATCCGGTCGCAGGTCTCCAGCACCAGCCCAAGGTTGTGGCTGATGAAGAGCATGGACGTGCCGTATTTCTTGCCAAGATCCTTGACCAGTTCGACCACAGCGGCCTCGACCGTCACGTCAAGAGCGGTTGTGGGTTCGTCGAGGATCAGCAGAGAGGGTTTGGACATCAGCGCCATCGCGATGACGATCCGCTGTTGCTGACCACCCGATAGCTGGTGGGGATAACTGTTCAGCATCCGCTTGGGATCGGGCAGTTTCACATCTGTCACGACCTCCAGCGCGCGGGCATAGGCCTCTTTTTCGCTGACCCCCTCGTGGATCATCGGCACTTCCATCAACTGTTTGCCGATTCGCATGGCAGGGTTGAGCGAGGCCATAGGCTCTTGATAAATCATCGCAATTTCAGAACCACGGATTTTGCGCAGTTCTTCGGGGGACATATCGTTAAGCTCGCGGCCTTTAAACTTGATTGATCCGCCGACAATACGCCCGTTCACGCCAAGGTCCTGCATGACGCCCAAAGCAACTGTGGATTTCCCGCAGCCGGATTCACCGACAAGCCCCAGTGCCTCTCCCGGCATGACGGTGGCGGAAAAGTCCATCACAGCGGGGATTTCGCGCAGCCGGGTGAAGAAGGAAATCGAAAGCTTGTCGATTTCAAGGATGGGTTGTTCGGTCATTTGTTAATCCTTCAAGCTTTCTTCACGCAGGCCATCAGCCAAGAGATTGAGACCCAGAACAAGGCTGAGCAAGGCAATCGCCGGAGGCAGGGCAGGGTGCGCGTAGATCAACAGGAGCTTTCGGCCTTCGTTGATCGTGGACCCCCAATCAGGGCTTTCGGAGGAAAGACCCAAGCCGAAGAAACCCAGTGTTCCCAAAAGGATGGTCGTATAGCCGATCCGCAGGCAGAAATCGACGATCAGCGGTCCGCGCGCGTTGGGCAAGATTTCCCACAGCATGATGTACCATGCCCCTTCGCCGCGTGTCTGGGCAGCGGCCACATAATCGCGGGTCCTCAAGTCCAGCGTCAGGCCGCGCACGATCCGGAACACGGTGGGCGCGTTCACAAAGACCACGGATACAAAGACCACGAGGATCGAAATATCGAACAGATCGAGCCATGACGGCAGGAAATTGATGACAGTCCCCGGTTGGTTGATGATGGACAGATAGAGCCAGGTCAGAACGCCCAAGACAGGGATCATGATCGCGTTTCGCTTGGCGGGTTGCGTGTAATAGCGCGAGTTCAGCAACACACCGAAAAAGATCAGCGGGAAGACGAACAGGAAGGCGGCCATATAAGAAGGGATGCCTGTCAGCACGATCTCTGGCGTGACCAGCAGGTAAAAGAGCAGGATCACCGGAAAGGCGAGGATCAGGTTTGCGATGAAGGACAAGACCGTGTCCAGCTTGCCGCCATAGTACCCTGCCGGCAGTCCCAGCGTAATCCCGACCATAAAGGCAAAGATCGTGGCCAAAGGGGCGATCGAGATCACAAAGACCGATCCCGTCACCATCCGGCTGAAGATATCCCGCGCGAGGTTGTCGCCGCCCAGCAGGTAGTGCGGAATGACCCCGTCGGTGCCTTCGGGCACCGCGACGCCGGGTATTTCATTCTTCAGGCCGGACACCTGGCTCAGGTAGTCATGGGTCGCGATCATATCGAACATGCCGACATAAAGCGCAGTAAAGACCCAGAACATAACCAGTCCGAAACCGATCATCCCCACGGTGCTGTCGAACAATTTGCCATAAAGGCCCAGCTTGCGCTTGTAGATGATCGAGACCGTGTAGAGCGCAACCAGCGAAATCCAGACCGGCAGGAACCGTTTGGCCATCTCGCCGATGATACCCGCAGCCCCATAAGGCATGACCTGCGGAACCAAGATATAGGCGATGACCACGGCGAGCGTGCCAAGAAAGAGGTATTTTACCGCGTTTTCGGTCAGCCCCAGCATGCCGCCGCGCGCTTCCAATGTACCATCAGCGTTTGATTGCAGCGTCATCGGCGCGGCAAAGAAGCCCAAAACGATCTGTGCCACGATGGCGACAGCCAGAAGGCCAGCCAAGAGCATCAATGCGGGATTAAGGAAGGTGCCGAGGCTTCCGGTCCATGTCAAAGCGTCCATGTCCTGTTCCTCCTTTAAGAAATGCGGATGCGCGGGTTCAGGAACACATAGCCGATGTCAGAGATCAGCTGTGTCACCAGAACCACGAAGACGGAAACGATCGAGACACCCAACAACAGTTCGATGTCATTATTGCCGGCGGCCTGCACCAGCACCCAGCCAAAGCCCTTGTAGTTGAACAATGTCTCTACGATGACCACGCCGTTCAGCAGCCAGGGGAATTGCAGCATGATAACCGTGAAGGGTGCGATCAGAGCGTTGCGCAGCGCGTGTTTGAGAACGATCTTGGGAAAACTCACACCTTTGAGGCGCGCGGTGCGGATGTACTGGGCGGTCATGACCTCTGTCATCGAAGCCCGCGTCATCCGCGCGATATAGCCCATGCCGTAAAGCGCGATCGTGATCACCGGCAAGAAGAAATTCTCGAAATTGGCATCATCCATAGCCGAGGTTGCGGTCCCTTTGAACCACTGCATCCCGAATGTGGCGGTCGCAAAGACCGAGATAAAGACAACACCCGAAACATATTCCGGCGTTGCGGTGGACACGATTGAAACGGTTGAAAGGCTCCGGTCGGTGCGTGATCCTTCGCGCATCCCCGCAAGGACGCCAAGGATCAGCGCGCCAGGCACCATCACCATCATCACCCAGAACATCAGCTTGCCTGTCAGACCAAGGCGGGTGGCGACAATGGTTGAAACGTCATCGCGGAAAACGGTTGAATAGCCCCAGTCGCCTTGCAGGATACCGCAGAATGTCGCTGCACCCTCTACCGGTTCACCCGGGGCTGCGCAGCGGGCGCGGACCTCGCCATCGGTGCCTTCAATTACATAACCGGGCAACAGCCCCAGCCATTGCCCGTACTTGACCGGCAAGGGTTGAGAGTACCCACGGTTTTCCAGCCAAGAGACTACAGCTTCGTCCGACATGCGGGCGTTGCCTTGGGTCTTTGCCAGTTTCTCGAGGTTCGGTGCGAGGTTTGTCAGCCAGAAGACAATGAATGTCAGGCATAAAGCCGTGAGGATCATGATCCCAAGGCGACGTAGAATAAACAGTCCCATAAATGCCCCTGTTGGTAAGTGGCTTCGGGTCATTGCCCGTTATAATTCTCGTTGCGACCCCGTTTTTCCGGTGGTCCGCAAAAGTGAAATGGGCCGCCCCTGACAGGGACGGCCCAAAGTATTTACGCTGCGAAACCGAACTCGTGCAGGCGGGGCAGATAGGCGATGTTCATTTCGCCCCCCACAACGCCGGGACGCACGTGACGGTAGAGTGACCGCCAGTAAGGTTGCAGTGTCACACCTTCGTCGCGCATGATTGTCTGAAGTTGCTCCATCACGCTGCGCCGTGCATCCGCATCGGCCAAGGAATTGGCTTCTGCCAGCAGTGCGTCGAACTCTGCATTGGCAAAGCCGGTTTCGTTCCATGCCTCACCCGAGCGATAGGCAAGAGCAAGGATCTGCGTGCCCAAAGGACGATGGTTCCAGTCGGTCGAGGAGAACGGATACTTTGTCCAGTCGTTCCAGAACGTGCTGCCCGGAATGATGGTCCGCTTGACGTTGAAACCGGCGTCGCGCAACTGCGCGGCAACGGCTTCGGTCGAGTTCTTGCGCCAGTCGTCATCAATCGAAATGATTTCCATTTCGAAATCTGCCATGCCGGCTTCGGTCAGCAGGGCAAGCGCGCCTTCGGGGTCGAATTCCATCGCAGGCACGTCGGCCCATTCAGGGTGCATCGGTCCCACGTGCTGGTTGCGCGCAGGCACACCGCGGTTCGCGTTACCCAGTTCGAGAACAACGGCAGGATCGACAGCCATCGCAATGGCGCGACGGACACGGACATCCGCATAGGGCTGCATACCATCGACTTCAGCCAGCTGATTGGGGCGGATGACAATGGTAGACCCCGAAGCGACTTCGGATTTGACCCAGCCCAGACCATCCAAAATATCGACGAAATCGCCAACGGTTTCATAGATCACGTCAACTTCTTCGGCGCTGGCGGCTGCAACCCATGCAGATGGATCGGTGCCGTAGTCGATGAATTCGAAGCGGTCGATAAAGGCGCCTTTGCCAGCGGCATAGCCCCACCATTCGTGGCCTTCGTTGCGCACCAGCGTCCCGCCAACACCCACTTCGAGCGATTCCGGAAGATAGGCGCCTGTGCCTTTTGGATTTGCCAGCATGTTGTCGCCATCAAAGTCCTGCGGCACGATATGCGCAGGATAGTCAGCCATGCCCGCAATCAGCGAGATGTCGGGAACCGGCGACTTCAGCACGACTGTGTAGTCGTCGACAACGGTGATTGCACCGTCCAGCGCTTTGTCTGTTGCCGGATCAATCAGCGCGGCGAAACGGCCCGCCATGGAGTTGCCTTCGACAGTCCGGTCACACCAGCCGGTGATGTTGAACGCAACATCTGCCGCAGTAAAGGGCGTGCCGTCGTTCCATGTCACACCTTGGCGGACATTGAGCGTGTATTCGGTTGCGTCATCACTTGCAGACCAGCTTTCAAGCAAAGCGGGTGTAAAGGAGCCGTCGTTGTTGTATTCGACCAGGTATTCCAGCCAACCGGCTGCAAAATAAGAGATCTGCGGCCAGTCAAACGTGCGCGGATCCTTGAGCGCGCGGACTTCCATCTGGATACGCATTGTGCCGCCCTGCTGGACGTGGCCTGCGGCTTGTGCGGGTGCCGCAGCACCAATCAGCCCATAGGCCGCGGTCGCAGTCACACCAAGCGCGGTGGTGCGTGCAAGGAATTCACGGCGGCTTAGCTTGCCCGCCATCTCTTCTTTTGCGTACATCAGCGCTGCTGGATGGATGGATATGTTGTCGTGCGTCATTCGTTTCTCCCTGTGACACATTTCATTTTGTGCGGTCATAGCACGTCCAACGATCTTGTGCCGTTGTTTTCGGCTCTTCCGCCTGCGGGGCATTCGGCACAATTTTGAACGGGACGTCAACAACGCCTTTTGTCTGCCGCGTAACAATTGCGACATAACCCCAACCCAAATGCGACATTTGCCCCCGATGATCAAAGCGCTTTGATTTGCCACAAGCGCCGTTACATAGGGCTAGCGCCGTGCTGGGCTGGCAGATGTGCGCCTGAATGCGGTCGGCGATTGTCCTGATTTTTCTTGAAAGCTGCGGGTAAAGTAGGCGGGTGACTGAAACCCGAGCGATTTTGCGATGGTCTGGATCGGTTTCGTGGTGTCTTTGAGCATCACGCAAGCCTCGTAGTGGATGCGGTCATTGAGCAAGGCCAGCGCAGAGCGTCCGCAGGTTTGCCGGCAACACCGTGTCAGATGTGTCGGGGTGACCGACAGGGCGGCGGCATAATCCGCGATGTTGCGATCAAGCTGGAAATCGCGCGCAATCATTGCCGTATAGCGCGCCACAAGCTTGCCAGCGGCAGAGCTGCGGCGCTTGTCCGTGGTGACCGGATCGCGTCGCTTGAGCTGCCGTTCGACAAAGATCGAAAGCAAACCGTAATAGCACTGTGCCGCGCGCGCATCTCCAAGAACGTGCAATTCGCGTTCGATGGATTCGAACAAGGAAACAAGCTCTTTTTGCGGATCGACATCGACCAGCCGCAAATGGAACGGACCTTCGGGCCATGCCGCAACATCCGGCAAGGTCA
>CAYGMX010000122.1:0-7605 GCA_964351055.1 uncultured Loktanella sp.
TTCTACAGGTGGCCCCGATGACATAGATGACGATCTGGTTGATATGTAAGCGATGTGCCTGATGTTTGGGTGATCGCCTTGGCGATTTGGAAAGGGGCTCTGCGCAGGCGGGGCCTCTTTTTCATCATTCAGGCGGCGGCGGGTTTGCGCGCGACACTGTTTATCCGGTCGGAGATGTCCACGGCGACAAAGAAAAGCGGGGTCAGTCTCACCGCTGCTGTGGACAGTAACGGGGTGCACGGCTATTTCTGGCGCCCAACGCTACCGTTTTTTGAAAGCCCGTCATGACAAGCCTTGCTGACATCCGCTCTACGTTCCTGAATTACTTTGACAAACAGGGCCATCAGATTGTCGCCTCCAGCCCGCTGGTGCCGCGCAATGACCCGACGCTGATGTTTACCAATTCAGGCATGGTGCAGTTCAAGAACCTGTTCACCGGTGTGGAAACGCGCGATTACACGCGCGCGACGACAAGCCAGAAATGTGTACGGGCCGGCGGCAAGCACAACGATCTGGACAATGTGGGTTACACCGCGCGGCACCACACGTTTTTCGAGATGCTGGGCAACTTCAGCTTTGGCGATTATTTCAAGGAAGATGCGATCCCCTATGCCTGGGAATTGCTCACCAAGGAATTCGGCATCGACAAGAACCGCCTGCTGGTCACCGTTTATCACACCGATGACGAGGCCGCGAACATCTGGAAAAAGGTGGCGGGTTTCAGCGATGACAAGATCATTCGCATTCCCACAGATGACAATTTGTGGCGGATGGGCCCGACCGGCCCCTGTGGGCCCTGCACCGAAATTTTCTATGATCACGGCGATCACATCTGGGGTGGCCCTCCGGGATCAGCCGAAGAAGACGGGGACAGATTCATCGAGATCTGGAACGTCGTTTTCATGCAGAACGAACAGTTCGACGATGGCAGCATGAAGCCGTTGGAAATGCAGTCGATTGATACCGGCATGGGGCTGGAGCGGATCGGGGCGCTGCTGCAAGGCAAGCACGACAATTACGACACCGACCTGATGCGTGCTCTGATCGAAGCTTCGGCCAATGCAACGTCGACCGACCCCGATGGTCCGGGCAATGTCCACCATCGCGTGATTGCCGACCATCTGCGTTCGACCGCCTTCCTGATTGCCGAAGGTGTGCTGCCCTCCAACGAAGGTCGCGGTTATGTGCTGCGCCGGATCATGCGCCGCGCGATGCGCCATGCGCATCAACTGGGTGGCAAGGATCCGGTTATGCACCGGCTCGTGTCTGCCCTGGTGCGCCAGATGGGCGAGGCTTATCCCGAGCTTGGGATCGGGCAACGTCTGATCGAAGAAACACTTTTGAACGAAGAAGTGCGTTTCAAACAAACGCTGGATCGTGGGCTCAAGCTGTTGGACGAGGAGCTTTCCGGTCTGCCCCAAGATGCCGCACTGCCCGGAGAGGCCGCGTTCAAACTCTATGATACCTACGGTTTTCCGCTTGATCTGACGCAGGACGCGCTGCGCGAAAAGGGCCGGACGGTGGATACAGGCGGGTTTGACGCGGCAATGGCCGCCCAAAAGGCCAAGGCACGCGCAGCCTGGTCCGGCACGGGAGAGGCCGCAGACAGCGCTGTCTGGTTCGACATTGCTGATGCCGCAGGTCCGACCGATTTTCTGGGTTACGACACGCTGGAGGCCGAAGGCCGGATTGCCGCGCTCGTTATTGATGGCGCGACAGTAAAAGACGCCGATGGCGCTGTGCAGGTTGTCCTCAACCAGACCCCGTTTTACGCCGAGGCAGGCGGTCAGGTCGGTGATGCGGGCTTTTTGACCACAGAGACCGGCCGCGCCAAGATCACCGACACCAAGAAAGTTGCGGGTGTCTATGTGCATCTCGCCAAAGTCATCGAAGGGACCCTGGGCACAGGGCAGGGTGCCGAACTGTCCGTTGATCCGGTCCGCCGCGCCTATGTTCAGGCCAACCATTCCGCCACGCACCTGCTGAACGAAGCGTTGCGCGGGGTTCTGGGCGACCATATCGCGCAGCGCGGTTCGCTGAATGCGCCGGATCGCTTGCGCTTTGACTTTAGCCATACAAAGGCGCTGTCAGCGGAAGAACTGGCAAATGTCGAACGCGATGTGAACGCGATCATCCGCCAGAACAGTCCGGTTGAAACCCGTATCATGACACCGGATGATGCCCGCGCCATGGGTGCGCAGGCGCTTTTTGGCGAAAAATACGGCGATGAGGTGCGTGTTGTCTCGATGGGCCGTCAGGCGGGATCAGGCAAGGGCGCTGCCGGAAACACCTATTCGCTGGAACTTTGCGGGGGCACCCATGTCAAGCAACTGGGTGAAATCGGGGCCTTTGTGATGCTGGGGGACAGCGCGTCAAGCGCGGGCGTGCGCCGGATCGAGGCCCTGACAGGCCAAGCTGCTCTTGATTTCTTGCGCGCTCAGGATGTCCGTCTGGGGCAGGTCGCGGCCGCTTTGAAAGCGCCGGTGAGCGAAGTGCCCGACCGCGTCAAAGCCTTGATGGACGAACGCAAAGCCTTGGCCAACGAGGTGGCACAGTTGCGCCGCGAACTGGCCATGGGGGGCGGCGCTGCGGCGGCAAGCCCGTCAGAGGTTATCAATGGCATCCCCTTTCAGGGGCAGGTCCTTTCGGGTGTCACGGGCAAGGATTTGCCATCACTGATCGACGAGATGAAGGCGTCCATGCAAAGCGGCGTTGTTGTGCTGATTGCGGATACCGCGGGCAAGGCGGCTGTTGCCGTCGGTGTGACATCAGATTTGACGGATCGTGTTTCCGCCGTGGACATCTTGCGCGCCGTCACGCCCGAACTGGGCGGCAAAGGGGGCGGTGGCCGCCCCGATATGGCGCAGGGTGGCGGTGCATCCGCGGAAAACGCCGATGCGGCTATCGCTGCGGCCAAGGCCATTTTGGAGGAATTGAAATGACCGCACTCTGGATTGCCCATGTCAAAGTAACAGACGAAACCGCCTATGGCGAATACGCCAAACGTGCCACAGGTGCGATTGCGGATCATGGCGGCGTATTCCTTGCGCGCGGTGGCGCCTATGAGCAGCTTGAAGGGCCCGACCGGCCCCGCAACGTGGTGGCCCGTTTCCCCAGCCTGCAAGCGGCGCACGACTGTTACTACTCGGAGGCCTATCAGGAGGCCCTTGGTTTTGCCAAAGGCGCCAGCCAGCGCGAGTTAAGCATCGTCGAAGAAATCACTTGAAAGGCCAGTTGGCCGAAATGATGGCGCGCCATGCGCGGCAGGGCCGGCTTGACTGGATCGGGCTGCGCCCCGAACGTCATGCGGCCCTCTGCGTTGTCGATCAGGCCAAAGTGACCGATGCGGGGCTTGATGGCGATCACGGACGCGCGGGCAAGCGTGCGGTTACGCTGATTCAGGCAGAGCACTTGGCCGTCATCGCGGCCTTGTGCGCAAAGGAAGGCATCGCGCCAGAAGTCCTGCGTCGCAATCTGGTGATTTCGGGCGTCAATCTTGTTGCGCTGCGCGGGGGGATGCTGCGGATCGGTTCGGTTGTGCTGGAGATACAGGGGCCCTGTCCGCCCTGTTCCCGTATGGAAACGGGACTTGGCGGGGGCGGCTACAACGCCATGCGCGGGCATGGCGGTTGGTACGCCAGTGTGGTGCTGCCGGGCTTTGTCAGGGTGGGGGATGTGGTCGCGCCCGCAGCGCGCGACCACGTCTGATCAGCTTGCGCGCGACTGCCGCTTGCGCTCGTGCGGGTCCAGAAAGCGTTTGCGCAGTCGGATCGCATTTGGGGTGACTTCGACCAGTTCGTCGTCGTCGATATAGGCAATTGCCTGTTCCAGCGACATGGTCACAGGTGTGGTCAGGCGCACGGCCTCGTCGGTGCCAGAGGCCCGTACGTTGGTCAGTTGCTTGCCCTTGAGCGGGTTCACCTCAAGGTCATTGTCACGGCTGTGTTCGCCGATGATCATACCTTGGTACACCGCTTCCTGCGCGCCGATAAAGAACTTGCCGCGATCTTCCAGCTTCCAAAGGGCATAGGCCACGGCGGTCCCGTTCTCCATCGAGATCAGCACGCCCTGACGGCGCCCTTCGATCTTGCCCTTATAGGGCGCCCATCCGTGGAACAGGCGGTTCAGTACACCCGTGCCGCGCGTATCGGTCAGAAACTCGCCGTGATACCCGATCAGCCCGCGTGATGGGACATGGGCGATGATCCGTGTCTTGCCGGCACCGGCGGGTTTCATTTCTGTCAGATCGCCCTTGCGTGGACCAGTGATTTTTTCGACCACAGAGCCCGTGTATTCGTCATCCACGTCAATGGTGACTTCCTCGATGGGTTCATGCCTGACACCGTCGATATCCTTGAAAATCACCTGCGGCCGCGAGATCGACAGCTCGAACCCTTCGCGGCGCATGTTTTCGATCAGCACACCCATCTGCAATTCGCCACGGCCCGATACTTCGAAGGCATCACCGCCGGGGGTGTCTGCGATCTTGATCGCCACGTTGACTTCGGCCTCTTTCATCAGGCGGTCGCGGATGACCCGCGATTGCACCTTCTTGCCGTCCTTGCCGGCCAGCGGGCTGTCATTGATACCGAAGGTGACGGTGATGGTCGGCGGGTCAATGGGTTGGGCGGGTATAGCCTCTTCCACAGACAGGTCGCAGATTGTGTCAGCGACGGTTGCCTTTGTCATACCGGCCAGCGTGACGATGTCGCCTGCCTCTGCGGCGTCGATCGCGGTCTGCGACAGGCCACGGAAAGCCAGCACTTTGGAAACGCGGAATTGCTCCAGCTTGGAACCGTCGCGCGACAGCGCCTTGACGGTTTCACCCGCGCGCAGCGTTCCTGCTTCGACACGGCCGGTCAGGATCCGCCCGATGAAGGGATCGGCCGAAAGGGTGGTGGCCAGCATACGGAAGGGTTCGTGCTTGTGGGCGACCTGCTTGGGGGCAGGCACATGCGAGATGATCAGATCGAACAGCGCGTCAAGGTTCTTGCGCGGCCCGTCAAGTTCAGCGTCGCACCATCCCGCACGCCCCGAGGCGTACATGGTCGGGAAATCAAGCTGGTCGTCGTCAGCTTCGAGTGCTGCGAACAGGTCGAATACCTCGTCCACGGCACGGTCCGGCTCTCCGTCGGGCTTGTCGACCTTGTTGACCACGACGATGGGGCGCAGCCCCAGTGCCAGCGCCTTGGAGGTCACGAATTTTGTCTGCGGCATAGGCCCTTCGGCGGCATCTACCAAGAGAACAACACCGTCCACCATCGACAGGATGCGCTCCACCTCACCGCCGAAATCGGCGTGACCGGGAGTATCCACGATATTGATGCGGATGCCCTTCCATTCAACCGAGGTACATTTGGCAAGGATCGTGATACCACGCTCGCGCTCGATGTCATTGCTGTCCATCGCCCGTTCGGTGGTCTGTTCGTTCTCGCGGTACACGCCCGATTGCTTAAGAAGTTCGTCGACAAGTGTCGTCTTGCCGTGGTCAACGTGCGCGATGATCGCGATATTGCGGATATCCATAGGTCTGCCTTTGTCTGGAGTTGTCGCGCGGATACCGTGCATAGGCAGCAAATGCTAGCCCTTATATGGCCACCGTGCCGCAGTGCGATCAGGCAAGACCGTCAAAGGGGATATTTCCAACGACTGTTTGGTATGTCGGGCCGTCGGTGCAGTGCCTTTTCGTGAATGATACCACAGAGGTCTTTCAGCCACTCCAGCCCCGGAGGAACGCGTGCTGGATAGTGGGCGATTCTCCTTAAGAGTGTGTAAATGGCATCAAGATTGCCGTGGGAATTAGTGTAAACCACACATATTTGCACGACTAAAATATTGAAGATAATTGTTTTTATAGGTTTTTACAAAATAGTTTCGAGAAAAATAATGCAAGTTAAGGTTGCATAAAGTAGGAGAGGAGGACAGTAACAGAGGAGAAAACATGTCCATAAGATAGATATCCGCTGCGGCAGCACTTATCCTGGCTTCAGCCTGCGGCAGTTCATCAAGCAGTTCCGGTGATGCAAGCAATCCCGGCGATGTGTCGCGCGAGGTCACAGGCCCCGACGCATTGAACATCGGAACCCAAAGCACCACGGAATCCGCAAACGGTCTGCCATTTGCAGACGAAATCGACCCTGAAACCTATGAGGTTGATGACTCGCCAATCACGGTCCGGCTTGTCCGTTTCGAGACGGATTACGCAACAGGAGAGAGCCGCGTCATCGTCACTGATGAAACGTTGGTCATTCCACTGGACTCCGAAGGCTTGGCTGGCGAATTTACTTTCAGGGGTGAAAATGTAACGTTTGTTGATACTACCGATCCAGATGAACCGGATTCCTTAACCGGACGTGCCGAACTGGCAATCGGTCAAAGCCTACGTGTCTTTAGTAATTCCAGCGGTGATTATGGTGAGGCGTTGAGCGTCTACACCTACGATAGGGACCAAAACACCGGCTTTGACAGTGAAGGCTCTTTTGTCATCGGGTTTGAAACCAATCCCGATGCGCTTCCTTCTGGCAGCACGACATACGTTGGTGACTTCTTCGGTTTCGGCAATACGCTGGACTTGGACGACAATGTGATTGTCCAGGAAACGGCAATCAGAGGTGATATTGGTTTCGATGTTGCCTTCGGGGGGACTGGTGACATTGAGGGGTCCTTGACCTTCAATGCGTTTGAGTTTGTCGAAGACGGTGAAGATATCGAACTCTTTGGTGATACACTTTTGTTTAACACGACCCTTTCAGGGAACGGCTTTTCGGCAGTGGCTTCCGTGACGAGCGAATGTCTATCTGGCTGTACATCAGCCACCCAAATCGGCGGTGCTTTCTTCGGGCCCAACGCAGAAGAACTGATCGGCTTGGCCGGGATCGACTATACAAATGAAAACGTGGATGATGGCGTCAGGCTTGTTGGCGCAGGGTCCTATATCGCATTTGAAGATCCAGAATTCTGATAGGCGACAGGTGTGACAGGCACACCAAAAGGGGCGGCGCAGGCTGCCCCTTTTTCGTCAAAGCGCGATGGCTCCTAGGGGGTGCCAATCTGCCGCTGCTGTTGTGAACTCTTGGCCCCTGACCGGCTCTAGCGTGCCACATACCGGTCAGGGCGGTGGTTGACGGCGATGATGGCGTTTACGGTCACGGCCCCCAGCAGCGACCACAGCACCAGAGCCGTCGGCAGGATCAAGGCGGCGATGGCAAAAAGCACCGCGTCGATGATCAACTGCACATAGCCCGCCCGAAACCCCGTGCTGTCCTGAATGACCAGCGCCAGCACACCGAACCCGCCAAGCGATCCGTTGTGCCGGAACATCGCCATCAGGCCGATCCCGATTGTGCAACCTGCCAGCAACGCGCCAAGCCACGGGGTGATCTCGCCCATCTGCCAACCCAAGGGCAGCAGCATCGTGACAGCAGACAGCAGGCTCACTGATATCAGCGATTTCAGTGTGAAAACGGAACCAAGCCGCCGGTAGGCCAAAAGGTAGAAGGGCAGGTTGATGACAAAGAACACAGGGCCGAAAGACCAGCCTGTTGCATAGGCGATGATGACCGCCAACCCCGCCGTCTGCCCCGTAATCAGCCCGATATGCGTCAG
>CAYGMX010000123.1:0-7548 GCA_964351055.1 uncultured Loktanella sp.
CATCTTGAGCGAGGATGCAGCAGCCCCCACCAGACGCTCCACGGCACCCAGTTCGATGGTATCGGCCATCGTCGATGTGCCATGGGCATTGACATAGTTGATCTGGCTGGGGTCGATCCCTGCATTGCGGCAGGCGGCACGCATGGCACGTTCGGCACCTTCGTGATCGGGCGGCGGGGCGGTGATGTGATAGGCATCGCCGCTCAGACCATAACCCAACACCTCTGCATAGATTTTGGCACCGCGCGCCTTGGCATGTTCATATTCTTCCAGCACGACAATGCCCGCACCCTCGCCCATGACAAACCCGTCACGGTCCTTATCCCAAGGGCGGCTGGCCTTTGTGGGATCATCATTATGCTGCGTGCTCAAGGCCTTACAAGCATTGAAACCGGCCATGCCCAATTCGCAAATCGCAGCCTCGGCACCACCGGCAATCATGACATCGGCGTCACCATGCTGGATCAGACGGGACGCATCGCCGATTGCATGAGCGCCCGTGGAACAGGCCGTCACAACCGAATGGTTGGGGCCGCGAAACCCGTAACGAATGGAAACCTGGCCGGAAATCAGGTTGATTAAGGCACCGGGCACAAAGAATGGTGAAACGCGACGGGGGCCTTTTTCAGCCATCATCACTGCGGTGTTGGAAATGGAATTCAGACCACCGATGCCCGACCCAATCAGAACGCCCGTGCGCTCAAGGGCGTCACGGTCCTCGGGGGTCCAACCGGCATCTTCAATTGCTTGTTGTGCAGCGGCCATGCCGAACAGGATAAAGGTATCCACCTTGCGCTGCTCTTTGGGGTCCATATAGGTATCTGGATTAAAGGTGCCGTCAGAGCCGTCACCCAGTGGCACTTCGCAGGCATATTGCGTGGTCAGGCGGCTGGGATCGAAACCGGTAATCCGGCCTGCGCCCGACTGGCCGGCAAGCAGCCGTTGCCACGTATTCTCAACACCGTCTGCTAGGGGTGTGACCAACCCCATTCCTGTCACAACTACTCGACGCATGTTCTGCCCTCACCTGTTGGCGTATTTGATGACCGTGTTACCCCAGCGGGGCTACGTGGGGCAAGGGGAGCATGGCAGGTCGGTCCGCAAATCGGCCAGATTTTACCGCAGGTTGGGACGACTAGGCGACTGACAAGCCCTGCACGGGCGGGTAGACTGCGCAAGCATTGCGCTTCAAAGCGCCGCTGGAACGACAAACGGCGCCCGAAGGGACGCCGTTTGCCCAAAAGTCGCTGGGCCTTACTGGGCGCCGCCGATGAACTTTACTGCGTCGCCGAAAGTCTGGATTGTTTCGGCTGCATCATCAGGGATTTCGATCCCGAATTCTTCTTCGAAGGCCATGACCAGCTCGACGGTGTCAAGGCTGTCTGCACCCAAATCATCAATAAAGGACGCAGCTTCCGTCACTTTGTCTTCTTCAACACCAAGATGCTCTACAACAATCTTGCGTACGCGGTCTGCAACGTCGCTCATATCAAATCCTTACGTTTTCCGGGCCGGGGCCCTGTGTTTCTTTGGCTCTGGGCCATCCTTTGCGCCTTAGTCGGGGCGCGATCCTTATCTGCATAACACAACGTCTGACGTAGCGTCACATAGGCAAACAAGCAAATCTGCGTGGCCTATAGCAGAGAATTTCGTTGACGCAAACGCTTTCCACTGCCCAAGGCCACCAGAACCTAGAACATGGCCATACCGCCATTCACATGCAAGGTCGATCCTGTGACATAGGCAGCTTCGGCACTGGCCAGATAGAGGACAGCAGCGGCAATCTCGTCCGCCTCTCCCATGCGACCTGCCGGCACTTGCGTCAGAATCGCCGATTTCTGGTCGTCGGTCAGCTTGTCTGTCATGGCCGTTGTGATGAACCCCGGGGCGACACAGTTCACCGTGATACCACGGCTGGCCACCTCGTAGGCAATGGATTTGGACATGCCCACCATGCCCGCCTTTGACGCTGCATAATTGGCTTGGCCGGGATTACCTGTCGCCCCAACGACAGATGAAATATTCACGATCCGGCCCCAGCGGGCCTTCATCATGCCACGGATCACACCTTTACACAGGCGCATGGTCGAGGTCAGGTTGACCTCAAGCACAGAAGACCATTCCTCGTCCGACATCCGCATGAACAGATTGTCGCGGGTGATGCCCGCGTTGTTGACCAGAATATCAACCGATCCCATCAGGTCCGCCGCTTGTTTGGGAAGCGCATTGACGGCCTCTGCATCACTCAGATTGCACGGCAAGACATGCGCGCGATCGCCCAAAGATGCAGCAAGCTCTTGCAGCGGCTCTACGCGCGTTCCCGATAGGGCAACCGTCGCACCAGCGTCATAAAGTGCTTTGGCAATCGCACCCCCGATCCCGCCGGAGGCACCAGTCACCAAGGCATTCTTTCCCGTAAGATCATACATTTATAGGCCTTTCTTTATTCTTTATTCATTCAGCGCGGCAGCCATCGCAACCACATCTTCAGGACCGCTGACCGCAGTCGCTGTCAGGTCACGATCAATCCGCTTCACCATACCGGACAATGCCTTGCCCGCTCCAATCTCATAGACATCCGTCACACCCTGCGCGGCCATATACATGACGCTTTCACGCCAGCGCACAGAGCCGGTGATCTGCGCCACCAGCAAGGACCGGATCATCGCAGGATCGCTGACCGCCTGCGCCAGGACGTTGGCAACAACAGGCACAGCGGGCGTGTTGATCTGCACATCCGCCAAAGCCCCCGCCATCGCGTCAGCTGCCGGTGCCATCAAGCTGCAATGAAACGGCGCGCTGACAGGTAGCAACAATGCGCGCTTGGCACCCTGCGCCTTGGCAATCTCTACCGCGCGTTCCACGGCAGCTTTATGGCCGGAGACCACGACCTGTGCGGGATCATTGTCATTGGCCGCCTCGCAGACCTCGCCTTGCGCGGCCTCTGCCGCGACCGCTTGCACAGCGGCCAGATCAAGGCCCAGAACAGCCGCCATCGCACCCACACCCACAGGAACCGCATCTTGCATCGCATTGCCGCGGGCGCGCAAAAGACGGGCCGCATCCGCGATGCTGAAGGCACCCGCAGCGGCCAAAGCGGAATATTCTCCCAAGGAATGGCCCGCCACGAAAGACGCCGCTGAAATCGTGACACCTTCAGCTTCCAGCGCTTTCATTACAGCCATAGAAGTCGCCATCAAAGCAGGCTGCGCATTTGCGGTCAGTGTCAGCGCTTCGATCTCGCCTTCCCAGATCAGGCCAGACAGGTTTTCCGACAAGGCATCGTCAACTTCATCAAACACGGCCCGCGCCGCCGGATAGGCATCGGCAAGCGCCTTGCCCATGCCAATCGCCTGAGCGCCCTGCCCCGGAAATACAAATGCGCGCATGACACGCCCCTCTTCGCTTCGTTTTTGTTGTCAGAGGCTTACCCTGCCCCGCCGCGTCGCACAAGCAATCGCGCGCCTCGCCGCTCACGCACAAGCCCGCATGCACAAACGCACAAAGCGCGCTCTGTGCCATGCGACCTTGAAATGCTAGGTCATGCCCAAACATCATTGGAGTATACCATGGCCGCCACAACCTACGGCACCGTCACCAAGACCTTTCATTGGCTGACGGCCCTGTTGATCATCACGATCATTCCGCTTGGGGCCGTCGCCAACCGCCTGCCCTATGACACCAACGAACAACTGGCGTTCAAGGCGCAATTGTTCTCGTTCCACAAAACACTGGGCGTGATCGTCTTTGCGGTCGCTCTGGCGCGGATCATCTGGGCGCTGACCCAAACCAAACCGGGGAGCCTGCACCCCGAGCGCAAGGCAGAGACCTTTCTAGCAGGCCTCGTGCATTGGCTCTTGTATATTTCTCTCGTTGCAGTGCCGCTGACAGGGTGGATACACCATGCGGCCACGGCGGGTTTCGCCCCGATCTGGCTGCCGATCAGTCAGGATCTGCCATTGGTGCCCAAGGATGAAGGCATCGCAAAGCTTTTTGCAGGTCTGCATTGGGTCTGGAGCAAGATCATGGTCGGTGCGATCCTGCTGCATATCGCCGGCGCGCTCAAACACCACTTTATCGATAAGGACAAAACCTTGTCGCGGATGTGGTTTGGCAACAGCAACGCACCTGATGCGGGCACCCATAAGGGGACACGCGCAGCGCCGTTTGCTGCGCTCGTCGTTTATGCGCTGGTGACCATCGCAGGGGCAACAGCGGGCATGTACACACCCAAGGCCCAAGCCGCACAGGCCAGCCTTGCCGCAGTTGCATCGGATTGGACCGTGACCGAAGGCGAGATTGCACTGACAGTGACGCAACTGGGCAGCCCTGTCGCGGGCGTATTCGAGGATTGGACCTCTGCCATTACTTTTGATCCAGAGGCCAGCGGACAGATGGGCGATGTCACAACAACCATCGCGATCGGCTCTCTCCGGCTGGGTTCGGTCACAAACGATGCGCTTGGTCCAAATTTCTTCAACGCACAAACCTTCCCGACCGCAACCTTCACTGGCGAGATAACTGCTGCCGCGGAAGGCTATCTGGCGGATGGGACACTCACAATCAAGGACATCAGCATGCCGCTACAACTGCCCTTTACCTTGGTCATCGAAGGCGACAGCGCCCAGATGTCGGGGGCGGTGACCGTTGACCGGCGTGACTTCGGTATTGGTGACACCATGAGCGACGAAAGCAATCTTGGCTTCGGTGTCGCGATCGACATCACTCTCACCGCAACGCGCGGCATGGAATAAACAAAAAGGCCGGGCCCTTTGCAGGGCGCGGCCAACGCAAAACAGCGCGGAATTGAACGCTTATTCGGCTTTCATCGCTTCGATCGAGATCATCACGTTCACTTCATCGCTGACGAAGGGTGCAAAAGCGCCGACTTCGAAATCGGAACGCAGCAACGTGGTGGTCGCATCAAATCCGGCCCAAGGCGTTTCCATCATCGGATGGTTGCCTGACTGGTTCAGCGTTGCATCCAGCACGACCGCTTTGGTGATGCCGTTCAGGGTCAGATCACCTGTGATCAGAGAAGTTGTCTCGCCGGTCACTTCGATACCGGTCGATACGAAAGTCACCATTTCTTCGTCAGCGGCATCAAAAAAGTCGGCGCTCATGAAGTGCTCAAACCGGCCTTCCCACCCTGTCAGCATGGAGCGGACCGGAAAGGCAACATTGACAGAGGATGCAGCCGGATCGACCTGGTTAAAGGCGATCTCGCCCTCGAAACCCGAGAACATGCCGTAAGTTGTGGAATAACCCAAGTGATCGTAGGAAAACACGATCTGGCTGTGGCTGGCATCCAGAACATACGATTCAGATGTTGCAAAAGCAGGGGTTGTGAGTGTTGCAGCAGCGATCGCAGCGGCAGCGGTAAGGGTTTTCATGTCGTTCTCCAAACAGAAAGTTGTGTGCATTGCATATAGATAGGCAGGGCACTGCTTGGACAATTCGACAAAAATGAACACAACCTGTTCGGTGGTCCGTACCTTATGGCACGCACAAAACGCCTAGGCTGCTACGTGGCGCTGGGTCCGCGGGATTTCGAGAAGATCGCAGGCCAAACGGTCCCGCAACGCAACAAGTTGCGCCTCAGTCCCTTCGGCCACAAAGACCGGTGGCGCAGATGCGCTATGCCGCAGCAAAAGCTCTGATAAACCGGTCTCGGGATTGGCCACAAGAAAGACGCCACTAATCTCTTCAAAACGATAGGCCCCCACGCGGGTCGGCTTGCCTGCGCGATTGCAGATCACTTCCTGTATCGTCCCTGTCTTGGTATCAACATGAACCTCGGGCAAAGTGCCACGGCTTGCGAACCACAAAAGATAGGCGGCCGCTGCGCCCAGAAGAACAACCGCACCGACGCGGACAACGCCAAGATCGCCGTCAAAGAACAAGGTCGGCAGCAAAAGAATACCCAGACCGGCTGTCAGAAAACACACGCCGAAAAAGAACGAAAGCGCCTGACCCAGCACAACATCGAACGGCACACTGCTGCCCGAGCGTATCTTATAGCCCCAAAAGACGTCTTCGACGTCGAACACCGACCTGCGTGAAACTTTGTGCGTAAAATCCGCTGGGGATGCGTGAAAATCTGCCATGTGCCCTCTCCGTGTCTTCTTTTTCTTACAACCATAGTGCGCAAAAAACTTGGCGACAAAGCGGCAACAGCGCGGCAGCCCCAAGAAAAAGGGAATTGTTGCCAAAACGACTCCATTGCCTTGCACACAAGGCTTGCATCGCCACGGACGGACTGTATAAGGCCCCATCCTTCTGCAAAGTGTATGAACTGCGCAGGCTCTCGTGGACGGGACGCAGAAGGTGAACCGCCCGTCCTTTGAAATGCGCCGATAAATGAACTGGAGTAAGCATGCCGCTATACGAGCATGTCATGATTGCGCGTCAGGACTTGTCCAACACGCAAGCTGAAGGCCTCATTGAACATTTCGGATCCGTCCTTGCCGACAACGGTGGCAAGCTACTGGAAAACGAATATTGGGGCGTCAAGACGATGGCCTACAAGATCAACAAGAACCGCAAGGGTCATTATGCCCTTCTGCGCACTGACGCACCTGCTCCTGCCATTCAGGAAATGGAACGCCTGATGCGCCTGCACGAAGATGTCATGCGCGTACTGACCATCAAGGTCGATGCGCACGAAGACGGTCCTTCCGTACAGATGCAAAAGCGTGAAGAGCGCGGCGACCGTGGCGACCGCCCCGATCGTGGTGATCGTGGTGATCGTGGTGATCGTGCACCACGCGAACGTCGTTGATCAGATAAAGGATAGACAATCATGGCAACCAAACCATTTTTCCGCCGTCGCAAGTCCGATCCCTTTGATGGCGATGGCGCCCCGAAGATCGACTATAAAGACACCCGCCTTTTGCAGCGCTACATTTCCGAGCGCGGCAAAATCGTTCCCGCCCGTATCACTGCTGTCGGCGCCAAGAACCAGCGCGCACTCGCCCGTGCAATCAAACGCGCCCGGTTCCTTGCCCTGCTGCCATACGCTGTAAAGTAAGGATCGCATCATGGAAATCATTCTACTTGAGCGCGTCGCCAAGCTGGGCCAGATGGGCGAAGTCGTGTCGGTCAAAGAAGGCTATGCACGCAACTACCTGCTGCCTCAAGGCAAGGCACTGCGCGTAAACGCGGCGAACCTCGCCCGCTTCGAAGCCGAAAAAGCACAGATGGAAGCACGCAATCTGGAGTCCAAGAAAGAAGCCGAAGCAATGGCTGCAAAACTGGACGGCCAGAAGTTTATCATCATCCGTTCCGCGTCTGACGCAGGTTCGCTTTACGGGTCCGTCACAACACGCGATGCGGCGGATGCGGCCACAAACTCCGGATACTCGGTCGACAAAAAGCAGGTTGTCCTGCGTGGCGCGATCAAGGAACTGGGCCTGCATGACGTCTCTGTTGTCCTGCACCCCGAAGTTTCTGCAACGATCACACTGAACGTCGCACGTTCGGTTGAAGAGGCACAATTGCAAGAAGCGGGCAAATCCATCGCCGAACTGGCCGCCGAAGAAGAAGCAG
>CAYGMX010000124.1:0-7476 GCA_964351055.1 uncultured Loktanella sp.
GCTCCTGATCGTCTGGCCCGATTGCCTTGCGCTTTTCGATCCGCCATGCGGGTGTCACCTGCGAGGTCTCGGGCGCATAGCGGTTGGCGTTTGCAGTATTGCCGGACCGCGCTTGGAAAAACCGTTTGACCATCCGGTCCTCGACCGAATGGAAGGTGACCACCGCCAGTTGCCCGCCGGGTTTCAAAGCGCGTTCGGCAGCCATCAGTCCGGCGGCGAGTTCACCATATTCGTTGTTCACCGCGATCCGCAGCGCCTGAAAGGTCCGTGTGGCGGGGTGTGACTGGCCCGGCTTGGATCGCGGCAAGCAGCTTTCGACAATTTTGGCCAGTTGCAGCGTCGACGTCAGCGGGCGCGCGGTGACAATCGCTTTGGCGATACGGCGAGAAGCACGTTCTTCACCGTAAAGATAGATGATATCGGCAAGTTCCGCTTCGTCCGCGTTATTGCACAGATCGGCCGCCGAAGGCCCCTTTTGTGACATCCGCATGTCCAATGGCCCGTCACGCATGAAGGAGAACCCGCGTTCGGCCAGATCAAGCTGCATCGAGCTGACACCAAGGTCCAGCACGACGCCATCCAGATCAGAGGCATAGTCGTCCAACTTGGAAAACACGCCCGCGACCGTTTCAATCCGGTCACCATAATTGCCCATCCAGTCAGCCGCCATTTCAAACGCCAGCGGATCACGGTCCACCCCGATCACTTTGCTGGCGCCAGCGGCCAACAAAGCGCGGGTATATCCGCCATTCCCGAACGTCCCGTCAAGCCAGACCCCAGAAACAGGCGAGACCGCTGCGATGAGCGGTCTGATCAGAACAGGAATATGCGGTGGGGTTTCAGCGGCAGCAGACATCTGATGACCTATCCATCCAACAGGATCAAAGGATCGTAGCCTTCGGGTTTGTCTGCCAGCCAATTGGTTCTGACGTCGACCACCTCTTTTGCAAAGGTTTCGGCCTTCCAGATTTGGAAATAATCGCCCAACCCCGTAAAGGTCAGTTCACCATCAGAAATGCCAAGTTTCTGGCGTTGCTTGATCGGCATCACTGTCCTGCCATCCTTGTCGACATCAAGCTTGATCGACTGGCCGATGATCAGGTTGGACAGGATTTTTTTGCGGTCCGACCCACGCGGAAGCGCCTTGATCTGGTCGACGACCTTGCTGAACTCATCAACGGTATAGCCGTGTAGTTCGTTCTTGAGGTGATCGCCATAAAGCAGGTACATGCGCGGCGACAGCCCGGGCGCCCAATCCGGATCGCCAGCTTCGAGGACACGACGAAAATCAGCAGGGATCGACGTGCGCCCTTTGCTGTCCACCTTTTGGGTGTGTTCGCCTGTAAAACTCAGAACCACTGTCCCTCGGCCCTCTGTTCCCCCGATGAAAATGCTTTGGATGTGAAAACGGCGGATTGATCTGCTGCCACCGATCAATCCGCCGCCTCGTCCCATTTCTGGGAAAGTCCGACTGCGCGTGCCACCTGGGGGGATGTCTGCTCGCTCACGCGCCGGATCTCGTTGGGTAATGGCGAAGCCTGTATGAAACCTGCTTTTGCCGGTAGGGGTTCTTAATTCGCCCCTTTGAAATTGTGTCCGTCATTACCGTGAAACAGTTGTGGCATCAGTTTGCACACCAATCAACAACTTTCTGGGAATTCATGGTACTACATGGTGTTTCAGAGAGCACTGCAGAACAATATCTTGGTCAAATTTCCCCGAAATTGTAATAAATACAGCGGAAGACTGAAAAAACTACACAATATGTAGTGCAAAATGGATAGCCGCGATCAGTTCCAGAAAATCCCAAAAATATCAAGGCGGCCTGCCGGAAAAGGGCACTTCTCATAGATTTTCCGCGTATCTACGCAAAATTGCAACCCAGAAACGATTCGGGTTTAGCGCGATTCCATGAATTCCCAAAGCATGGGGTCCTAGCCTTCGTCGATCAGGTGTTTGTGCATGACGAAAGCATCAACAAAGCCAAGCCACGGGTGCGCGAACGCCAGCGGGATCGTTCCGACTGTCGCAAACCCCAACCGATGCCAGAGGCGGACCGCGCCCGCATTGCTTGCCAGCACAAAGTTGAATTGCATCGCACGGTAGCCCAGCGCCAGCGCCGCAGCCTGACTGTCGACACACATGGTCTCGGCCACCCCCATCCCGCGCGCGGCATGATCGACGACATAGCCGCAATTGCAGACATGCGCGCCGCCACCGGGCTGATTGGTCTTGATGTAATAGGACCCGACAATGCCGTTCGGCCCTTCGGCCACATAGACCGCCTTTGCCTGTCCGATCCAGTAATCGCGCGCCTGTGTCTGGGTGATGTTGGGATCAACGGCATAGGTTTCGCCCGCCCGAAACACATCGCGCAGCATGGGCCAGATCAGATTGAAATCATCTGCACCAGCTGCGCGGATGGTGATCACGCGATACCACCGTCAATCAAGCGGCGCGCCAATGCACGGTAGGCATCGGCCATCGGCCCGTCACCAGCCGCAATCGGTGTGCCCGCGTCCCCGGCAAGTCGTGTATCCAGATCAATGGGCAAGGACCCAAGGAACGGCACGCCGATCTTTTCCGCCTCGGCAGCTACACCACCATGACCAAAGATATGCGATTCCGTCCCGCAGGTCGGGCAAACAAAGGTCGACATGTTTTCGATCATCCCCAAAACGGGAGTGCGTAGTGAATTGAACATATCAAGCGCCTTGCGCGCATCAATCAAGGCCACATCCTGCGGCGTGCTGACCACGATCGCACCGGTCAATTCGGTTTTCTGGCACAGGGTCAACTGCACATCGCCAGTGCCGGGGGGCAGGTCAACGATCAAAACGTCCAGCTCACCCCATTGGACCTGCCCCAGCATCTGTTGCAGCGCCCCCATCAGCATCGGGCCACGCCAGACGACCGCCTTGCCCTCTTCCATCATCAGACCGATCGACATCATCGTGACACCGTGTGCCTGCAACGGGATAATCGTCTTGCCATCAGGGCTACCCGGACGCTTGTTCACCCCCATCATGCGGGGCTGCGACGGGCCATAGATATCCGCATCCAGCAGACCCACGCGCCTCCCCTCTCTTGCCAATGCGACCGCGAGATTGGACGAGACTGTCGATTTACCCACGCCGCCCTTGCCCGAACCGATGGCAAGAATGCGATCAACGCCAGATACCTTGGCAGGGCCTGCTTGGGGTGTTGGATGGCGCCCAATTTTCAATGACGGTGGCTCTGCGGGTTTGGGTGCCGGACCATGGGCGGTCAGCACGACAGAGACCGTTTCGACCGCGGGCAGGCTTTGCACCAGTTGTTCTGCGGCGCGGCGGACCCCTTCCATCTTGGCCGCCTCGGCCGGATCGGCCGCTTCGATCACGAACCGGACAGTGCCGCCTTCGATATTGAGCGCGCGGATCATGTCACGCGACACCAGATCATCACCACTGGGCAATGTGAGTCGGGAAAGTGTGCTCAGAATTTCATCGCGGGTGACGGACATCAAATGACCTCTGTTTTTCAAAGTGGCTAATTTCCCCTCACCATCTGCCATGTTCTGAGCAAATCGCAAGGGTTTGCCGACGGATGCCTAAAATTGCGACAGAATGATGACGGTAGGTCAGCAATGCTTATGCAGTTTCTGCATAGCAGCAATGTCGAAACGATCATTGTGCAACTGCAGCATAATCATACATCTTGGTCACAACAGGGCGAAACGTCGCCCGAAAAGATGAAATGAGATGAGCAAATGACATTCAATACTGACACAGGCTTTGCCGGTTTCTCACTTGGACAGCGGATCGCTGCTTTCCGGGATGATGTGGCGCAGAACGCGGCGAAACGCAAAGTCTATTGGGCCACGATGGCCGAACTGAGCGCTTTGACCGACCGCGACCTGAACGATCTGGGAATCGCCCGCCCCTCAATCAAGGCAATCGCTTACGAAGCCGCCTACGGCAAGTAATTTATGAATTCGGATCGGCCGCCTCCTCCCTTAGGCCGATCCGGACACAGCCCGAAGCTTCACCTCCTCCCGAGGTTTTGGGTCAACATTAAGGTGGCGGCATCCACCTCCTCCCGGGTGCCGCCGCTTTAAGACACAAGTTTCGGAACCGCCCACCTCCTCCCGGGTGGAACCGATGATACCGCTGGCCGCGCTCACCTCCTCCCGAGCAACGTCAGCGAGGACGCGCCTTGCTTCTTCTCCTCCCGAGACGCAAGGAGGCGCTGATAAATAAAGACGGTCATGCCCACCTCCTCCCGGGCATGGCCGTTTTTTTATGGGCGATAGCGGGCCTTGGGCTAGGCGCGGCGTTCCTGGACCGTCAGGTAGATCACCAAAAGATCAATCGCTGTCAGCACGATCAGCATCGCGCCACCCACAGAAAACCACTCGAATATCTGGTAGACGACAAAAGCGCTCAACACGATGATCGCCGCATGATGCGCCCATCGTGCTCCACCCAGCAATGCGGCCACGACCACAAGATGCAAAGTCCCGTGTGCCGCGAAGTAGACAGTATAAAAGCTCATATCCGACTCAGGCAGCATCTGGGCCCATGTGAGGATATGCGAGGCTAGAAAATCACTCGGGTCTTCTGTGAGTTCATTCTGCACCAGCCATTGGGCGAACTGCGGCAGGTCTTGCGTGACGCCCAAAAAAAGCGCTGCCGCCATCATGACTTGCAACAGCCCCAGCAGCCCCTTTGCCGTAAGGGTTACTACAAAGAACTGGTGCTGGTTCAGCAAGATCGGACCGTTGGCGCTCATCTTGTGCCTCTCCTTGACATCTTGCTCCATGTGCCATGAATGCGCGGAACTGTAAGCCTCAAAGTGACACTTGATCCGGTGGCCCTACGCACGGACATCCTTGGACGATCCCATCACCATATAGCTGGTGATCGCGCGCACATGCGGCACAGTCCCCAATTTGTCGGTATGAAACGCCTTGTAGGCCGGCAAATCCGCCACCTCGACCCGCAGCATATACTCGAAAGCGCCTGCGACATTGTGGCATTCGGCGACCTCATCAGCGCGCTGCATCGCTTGTTCAAAACCCGTTTGCGCTGCTTTGGTATGTTCGGCCAGCCCCACAGCCACATAGACGACAAAGGCCCGCCCCGTCTGCGCGGGATCAAGGCGGGCGCGATAGCCTTTGACGACGCCTGCTTTTTCCAACTCTTGCACACGGCGCAGACAGGCAGAGGGCGACAAGCCAACCTGATCGGCAAGCTCGATATTGCTGATCCGCCCATCATGCGATAGCGCGCGCAATATTTTGTCGTTTATCTGATCACTTTTCATCATTTGTTGCAACATTTACCGCTATTTTTGCAATCTGGCAATTTAGTTGCGCTCTATCCAGCGTATTGTTGCGTCATGACTTACGAAATACTGATTGCCCTGATCGGCTTTGCCTTTGCCAGCTCTGTCACACCGGGGCCGAATAACCTGATGCTGATGGCGTCAGGTGCCAATTATGGTTTGCGCCGGACTGTGCCGCATATGCTGGGCATCTCGTTGGGGCATGCCTTTATGGTGTTCATGGTCGGGATTGTACTGTTGCAGGTGTTCGAGACTTATCCTGTCCTCAATGTTGTCCTGAAGATCGTCAGCGCCAGCTATATGGTTTGGTTGGCATGGAAAATCGCCAACGCTGTCCCGCCTGAGGCTAAAGAGGTGAAAGGCAATCCCTTCACCTTCTTGCAGGCAGCGGCGTTTCAATGGGTCAATCCAAAAGCATGGTTCATGGCAATTACAGCGATTAGCGCCTACGCCCCGCAGGATCAAAGCATATGGGTCGGCTCGCTGATGGTCGCGGGCGTGTTTGCCGCAACCAATTTTCCATCGGTGACTGTTTGGGCGTGGATGGGTGTGCAGGTCCGGCGCTGGCTGGGCAGCGCAAGGCGGTTGCGGGTCTTCAATATCTCTATGGCGGTTTTGATTGTCGTGTCGCTTTATCCAATGCTGTCGCACTAAGGACGAACAATTTCCGACGAAAATTGTTCGAACCGCAAAGATTTTTCTCCGAAAAATCCTTGCTTCTCTAGAACGGAACGTCGTCTGCCTGATCTGCGCCGACAACAAAGCGCGCAACCACATGTTTGGATCCGGCCTTGTCAAATTCAATGACGAGCTTGTCGCCTTCGATCCCCATGACTTCGCCGTAGCCAAATTTTTGATGAAACACGCGGTCACCTTGGGTGAAAGCAGAGACAGCATCCAGATCGATCGTGATATTGCGCGCCTCCGACGGCATCGTCATACCGCGCTGCGGACTGCGTGACTGCAACCGCCGCCAACCAGGCGAATTGTAGACGTCGGCGTTCTGCGCCCTTTCATGCAGATCCGAACCCACCATCCCCGCCATTGCCGGCGAGGCACTGGCAGCCATGCCCGCAGCACCGTACCCGCCCCCGTAGAGGCCGGGCGGGGTCAGCACCTCAACGTGCGCTTCGGGCAGTTCGTCGATAAAGCGCGACGGCATCTGCGACTGCCATTGCCCATAGACACGTCTGTTGGCCGCAAAGGAAATCGTGCAAATCTCTTCGGCCCGCGTGAGACCGACATAGGCGAGGCGGCGTTCTTCCTCCAACCCCTTCAGCCCGCTTTCATCCATCGACCGCTGCGAGGGAAACAGCCCGTCTTCCCAACCGGGCAGAAAGACGGCCGGAAACTCCAGCCCCTTGGCCGCGTGCAGCGTCATGATACTGACTTTCTCGCCCTGCTCTTCGGTCTCGTTGTCCATAATCAGACTGACGTGTTCAAGGAACCCTTGCAGGTTCTCGAAATTCTCCAGCGCCTTCACAAGTTCCTTGAGGTTTTCCAGACGCCCCGGTGCTTCTGGCGTCTTGTCGTTTTGCCAAAAACCGGTGTAGCCGCTTTCATCAAGGATCATCTCGGCCAGTTCAACATGGGTATCCGCCTCGGCGCGGACCTGTGCATGCCAGCGATCCAGCCCCGCAACCAGGACAGTCAGCTCCTTGAGGCCCTTGCCACCCAGCAATTTGCCCTGACAGACCAGCCGCGCCCCTTCGACAAGGGACACACCATTGGTCCGCGCCGCACGTTGGATCGTTTGCACGGCCTTGTCGCCAAGGCCACGCTTGGGCGTGTTCACGATCCGCTCGAAGGCCAGATCATCCTCGGGCGACACCGCCAGCCGGAAATATGCCATGGCATCGCGGATTTCCATCCGCTCGTAAAAGCGCGGGCCGCCGATCACCCGATAAGGCAGGCCGATGGTCAGGAACCGGTCCTCGAAGGCGCGCATCTGGTGGCTGGCGCGGACAAGGATGGCCATGCCATCCAGCCCCAAGGGATCACGCCCCCGCGTACCGCGCTGCATAGCTTCCACTTCCTCACCAATCCAGCGCGCCTCTTCCTCACCATCCCAATGGCCGATCAGCCGGACCTTTTCGCCATCCTCTTGCGCAGTAAACAACGTCTTCCCCAACCGCCCCTTGTTCGCGGCAA
>CAYGMX010000125.1:0-7472 GCA_964351055.1 uncultured Loktanella sp.
GCAAATATCGCCGATATCCTGCGCAGTATCGCGGATGATATTCCCGATGGCATTGATTGGGTAATCCGCGTGGATGGGCACACCGACAATATTCCGGTAAACCCCGGCGGGCGCTTTGCCGATAACTGGGAACTCAGTCAGGCCCGCGCCCTTTCTGTTGTGCGCTTTATGTCAGAGGATCTGGAGATTGACCCACGCCGGCTTGCGGCAAACGGGTTTGGCGAATTCCAGCCCCTCAATCCACTGGATACGCCAGAAGCCCGCGCCCAGAACCGGCGGATCGAGTTGAAACTGACTGAAAGGTAAACGGCCTACGCGATCCATCGCGCCTTGAAGTTGCCGACCTGCTCATTCAAGCTGCGACTTATGACATCAAAGGTGCCCTTGCTGGTTTTCACCGATCTTGATGGGACGTTGATTGATCACAACACCTATCAATGGGCTGCTGCGCGCCCCGCGCTTGAGGCTGTGCACACCGTGGGTGGCGGGGTGATCCTTGCCAGCAGCAAGACCGCGCCGGAAATTGTTGCCCTGCGACAAGAGCTTGGTTTGCAGGCTTGGCCTGCCATCGTTGAAAACGGGGCCGGCCTGGTTCTTGCGCAGGCCAAGACGGTCGATGCCGCAACCGACTATGCCCAGATCAGGGCGGCGCTCTACACACTTTCCGGTGACATGCGATCCCGCTTTGTCGGCTTTGGCGATATGACGACAAGCCAGGTCGTGAAGGCCACAGGACTGACCGAGGTCGCGGCGACCCTCGCCAAAACGCGGAACTTTTCCGAACCGGGCCTCTGGCGCGGGACCGCCGATCAAAGGGTGGATTTCGAAACGGCCCTGCACGCCAAAGGGATCACCGCGCGCGAAGGTGGCCGCTTTCTAACCCTTTCCCTGGGCTGCAAGAAATCTGACCAAATGGCATCAATTATCGACGCATACAGACCGCAGCACACCATTGCGCTGGGCGATGCGCCCAACGACATTGAAATGCTCGAGGCGGCAGACTTTGGTGTGATCGTAGCCAATCCTGACCACGCCCCGCTGCCCACCCTGAAGGGAGAGGCACAAGGACGGATCATCCGGACATCCCACGCAGGTCCGGCGGGATGGAATACCGCTGTGCTAGATCTGCTGGCGCGGCTTACATAGGAAAAAGAACATATGGCTGACTTTCACCAGAACGGACATATCGCAACCTTGCATGACCTGCGGACGCGCTCGGTTGCAGACCTCGATGCGGAACTGGCGGCCTTCGCACAATCGCGCAAGATCTCGCTGATCCTGCCATGCCTCTATTCCGAACTCGAAGGCGAGGCGATGCCACATATCCTGACCGAACTGTCACAAGTCACCTACCTGCACCGGATCATCATCGGGCTGGACCGCGCCGATGAGACGCAATTCCGGCATGCGCAGGCCTTCTTCAAGGGGCTTGACCAGAACCATATTGTCATCTGGAACGACAGCCCCCGTATGATCGCGCTTGGCGCGCGACTGGAAGCGATCGGGCTGGCCCCAGCTGAACAGGGCAAGGGCAAGAATGTCTGGTCCGCGATGGGCTTTCTGATCGGCTGTGCGGATAGTGCGGTCATGGCGATCCACGACTGTGATATTCTGACCTACAATAAGGAAATGCTATCGCGCCTTGTCTATCCTGTTGCAAACCCGAACTTTCCCTATCAGGTCGCCAAGGGCTATTACCCCCGCATCGGCGAAGGCAAGCTGAATGGCCGTGTGACACGACTGCTTGTCAGCCCGCTGTTGATTGCACTCAAGCGCGTGATCGGGGACCGCGACTATATCGATTATTTGCGCAGTTTTCGCTATCCGCTGTCCGGTGAATTCGCCATGCGGACAGCGATCTTGCCTGACCTGCGGATTCCCTCGGACTGGGGGCTAGAGATCGGGGTGCTATCGGAGGCGTGGCGCAATCTTGCGCCAAAGGCTGTTTGTCAGGTCGAGATCGCCGATGCCTATGACCACAAGCATCAGGATCTGAGCGCGCATGACGCTGATGCCGGCTTGAGCCGCATGTCGACAGACATTTGCAAAGCAATCTTTCGCAAGCTCGCCGCTGACGGGACAGTGTTTACCCCCAACGTCTTTCGCACCCTGAAGGCCACCTACTATCGCACCGCGCTCGACCTTCTGGAGGCCTATTACAACGACGCCAAGATGAACGGACTATCCATTGACCGGCACAACGAAGAACGCTCTATCGAGCTTTTTGCCGAGAATATCATGCGCGCGGGACAAGTCTTTATCGAGAACCCGCATGAGACACCCTTCATCCCCACATGGAACCGCGTGCACGCCGCCGATCCGGATTTTCTGGCAGACCTGAAAGCCGCAGCGCAGGCCGATGAAGCGGAATTTAGCTAGCTGCGGTTGGTGATCCAGCGGCATTGATACGGCGCGAGCACAATCGCTTCGGCGTTTTGGTCGATGGCTTCGCCACTGAGCAGATCAACCCAATTTTCATCTTCAATCAGATTGATGGCCACAGGCGAGATTTCGACAGCTTCAGCGCTGACATTATGGAGCGCAAAGATGGATTGCTGCCGATCAAGGCTTTGCCGCCAGACGCCGAACACGCGATTATCCAGCGACATGGTGAATTGGGTGGCATTGGGGTGAAAACCTGTCTGCCGCGCCCTGATCCGTAAACGGTCTGACAAGGCCGCCAAGACCCGCGACTGCGGCGATTGCGGATCATCCAGCAAGGCCTGCAAAGTCGGATAATCCCAGCGATGGCGATTGATGGCGCGGTTCATGCCGCGCCTTTCAACCTGTGCGTGGTCATTGAGGGTGGCCAACATTGAATGGATATAGAAGGCGGGGATCCCCTCAAGTGACATCACAATGGTCTGCGAACAGATGAAACGCTCGAAATGATAGCCGTCTTCGCCCGTAAAGGTCCGGCTGGTGGCTTCATAGAAGGTCGTATTCAGTTCGTAAGGCGCCTCACCCCCGTTGGGCAAGGCCCGCATCGACACCAAACCACCCAGTTCCCTTACCGTTGCAATAACCATGGCAAGTTCCTCTGGCGGCAGCACGCCTTCGGCGGGGCGCACGCCGATCCCGTCATGGCTCGCGGTGAAATTCAGGTATGCGCACCCAAGCTGTGCAGGGGGCATCCCGCTCAGCCAGCGGCGCAAGTACCGAGCCGAACCAGACATCATGGCATGCAGGATCAGGGGCGGCAGCGGAAAGTTATAGATTGCGTGTGCTTCGTTCCGGTTTCCGAAGTAACTGAGGTTCTCGGCCTTGGGCACATTGGTTTCGGTTAATAGAATGATCGTCTCGGCTGCATAGTCACACAACATTCGCATCAGTTGCACAATGGCGTGGGTCTGCGGCAGGTGGATCGAATTTGTACCCACCTCCTTCCAAAGGAAGGCCACCGCATCAAGCCGGATGATCCGCACCCCGTTATCCACGTGCAGACGGATGATGCGCAGAAATTCCAACAAGACCTCGGGGTTGCGGAAATCCAGATCAATCTGGTCGTGACTGAAGGTGCACCAGACATGTTTGGGTCCATTCACAGTCTCGACCTCCTGCAACAGCGGGGTGGTACGTGGCCGCACCACGGCGCTCAGGTCATCCTCTGGGGAAGCCTCGAAAAAGAAACGGTCAAAGGGCACTTGGCCTTGGCGGTACGCGTTAAACCAAGCCCCCTGACTGGACACATGGTTCAGCACCAGATCAGACATCAGATGAAACTCTGCTCCGATCCGGTTGATATCGGGCCAGTCGCCCAGTTGCGGATTGACGGCGCGAAAATCAGACACCGCAAAGCCATCGTCGGAGGTAAAGGGAAAGAAAGGCAGGATATGCACCCCGTTCACGACACCCTTCATATGCCGCAGCAGGAAATCATGCAGCAGATCAAGCGGCTTGTGCGCGCCGTCCAGAATGGAATTGCCATAGGTGATCAGCATCGCATCGTGCTGCGACCACAGATTATTGCCCAAGGTCCGGCCCCGCTGGCGGGGTTTCGTGCCTTCGGGCCAAAAGGCGTCAACGATCATACTGGTCAGGATATGCGGGTCGATGTCAGGATAGATCTGGCGCACAAGAGCCGTAATGCGTTTGTTGAATGAATTCTTGTTCGCTTCCGTCATTTGGTCGTCCAAGGTCAGTAAATCACGCCTCAAGGAAACGCTGTCAGGCGTCGAATGACCAGTGAAAACCCCGAAAAACTGGCGTGTTGAGAGGGGGGCGCGCCAAAACGGTTACAAACCGCGCAAATCCTGCCGCGGCTGCGGATCGTTGCCGGTCTGGCCTTACGCGGTCGGCGGGGCCTCCGCCTGACCTGCATATCTGACAAGATACGCCGTCAAATCCACCTGAGCACCCAATTGGCTAGCCAGCAGGAAGATCCCGCCGAACTTGCGCTGTAACAACAGAACATCAATCGGCAATAGTGGGGGCACGAACCCGTCTTCGGCCAAAGCAAGACCCGCAGTCTGCATCGCACGCGGCAAGGACGTGTCGGTAAAATCAAAGGGGCCGGCCTTGCGCAGGGCATCAAAGGCCATGCCCATCATTGCCATGATCGCATCACGGTGCCTTGGTGCTGTTTGTGCCCCGATAAAACCGATCTGTGTGGCTGTCGCAACCAGCGCCTGCCGGTCGTCAGCCAACCCAGCGGCCAGCAGGCGGCGGTACTGCTCCACGATCAGCGGATCAAGGGCGCGGGTTGCGCCGAAATCAAGCAGGGCAATCTTTCCCGTCTTTGGATGATACCGGTAGTTAGCGAAATTCGGGTCTGTCTGCATCAAGCCATAGTCGAACAGTTCTTTCAGGGTCAGACCGATCAGCGCATCAGCAATCCGGTGTCGCTCGGCTTGGGGTTGGTTGCCGGCTGCTTCGATCGGCACACCCTCAACAAATGACATCGCCAGAATTTCACCAGTGCTCCATGCGGGTTGATACGTCGGCACGACGAAATCGGGCTCATCCGCCAAAAGTATGCCAAATCGGGCAAGGCTCTCACCCTCAAGCGCATAGTCGGTTTCCTGATGCAGTTGCTTGCGCGCCTCGTCCAGATACGGGGCCAGTTCAAACCCTTTGGGCAAAAGGCCGGACATGCGCATCAGCACGCCCACATTTGCAACATCACTGTCGATACTCTTGGCCACCCCCGGATACTGCACCTTGATGGCAAGATCAGTCCCGTCTTTGAGTTGGGCGCGGTGCACCTGCCCGATCGAGGCCGCCGCGATGGGCCGCACATCAAATTTCCGAAAGGCGCTCAACCAGCCGTTTGGCCAGTTGGCATTCAGCACCTGCTTAAGCTGGGCTGGTGGCATAATGTGCGCATCATCACGCAACCGCGCCATGATCTGCGCCATCTCTGGCGGGAGAAACTCGCCCGTATCCATGGAAACCAATTGCCCGATCTTCATCGCCGCACCGCGCATCTGGGCGAGCTTTTCAGTGATCCGCGAAATGTTCTGCGGCGTCACTAGCAGATCGCGCATCGCCGGTTTCCGGCCCTGCGCCAGTTGCGCAAGCCCGTTGAACGCCATGTTACCGGCAACGCCAGCCGTCAAACTGCCCAGACGGCTGAACCGCGATAAGCGACTGGAGGGGACTGCAAGCGCACGGGCTTGTTTATCATTCTGGCTCATCTTTCACAGATAGAGGGCGCGCAGCCTACGGCCAGCTTTTTGTCGGCGGCACCTACTTATAGGTTTCACGCCGATCCCCAAAGGCACGGACCCGTTTGCGCCAAGCGCGATAACTTCCTGCCTTGAGGGTTTCACGCATCAGCGCCTTCACGTCTTTTTCGCGCAATCCATATTCGGATTGGATCGCCGCAAAGCTGATGTGATCCGATAGCGCCATCTGCACGATGTCGCTGATCTGGTCGGACGAAAGGGCGCGTGTTTTGCTCATGCGGGCGTGATGTAGCCTTGCAAGTGGCCAAGGCAATACGTCAATCCCGGCCGAAGACCGATTCCATTACGTCGATCACACTGAATTATGCGCAAGACCTTTGGCCTTCCACGTTAACGAAGCGGTAAAACTTTGGGCACCTGCCCAAATCAACGGCGCTGAATTGTGCGCCCGAGACCCGAGTCGGGCCGCGCAGCGGTCTGGTCTGGCACATTGCGCGGCAGTGACGCCAACTGTTGTTGCCATCTAAGGCATAAACGCCGCGCGAAGGGCCATCCTGCAAGATTGCACCCTCCACGCGACTACAACATCACTGTTGCGGGCCCTGCTTAAAGAGTTGGCTCATGGTTTGAAAGGGGCCCAAACGTCCCCCAAACCGCCCGCAGCGACAACGGGGACCAAAGACCTATGAAAATGAAAACCTCTGCTCTTGCATTGACTGCCCTCTTGGGCACCACTGGCATGGCTGCCGCCCAATGTGCCGACCCGATCAAGGTTGGCGTGCTGCACTCTTTGTCCGGCACCATGGCGATTTCCGAAACAACCTTGAAGGACACAGTCGAGCTGCTGATTGAAAATCAGAACGCCGCAGGCGGTCTTTTGGGCTGCCAGATCGAGGCAGTTGTCGTTGATCCGGCATCTGACTGGCCACTTTTTGCAGAAAAAGCCCGCGAACTGCTGACCGTCAGCGAAGTTGACGTGATATTTGGCAGCTGGACATCGGTCAGCCGTAAATCCGCGCTGCCTGTTCTGGAAGAACTCAACGGCCTGATGTTCTATCCTGTGCAGTATGAAGGCGAAGAAAGCTCCAGAAATGTGTTCTACACCGGTGCTGCGCCGAACCAGCAGGCCATTCCTGCGACCGATTACTTCCTTGAAGAGCTTGGCGTGGAAAAATTTGCCCTGCTTGGCACCGACTATGTCTATCCGCGCACAACCAATAACATCCTAGAGGCTTACCTGATCTCCAAGGGCATCGCGCCCGAAGATATCTTTGTGAACTACACGCCATTCGGTCATTCCGACTGGGCCACAATCGTTGCGGACGTTGTCGCACTTGGCGCTGACGGCAAGCAGGTTGGCGTGATCTCTACAATCAACGGTGATGCCAACATCGGTTTCTACAAGGAACTGGCCGCTGCTGGCGTGTCAGCCGACGATCTGCCCGTCGTTGCATTCTCGGTCGGTGAAGAAGAACTTTCCGGCCTGGATACATCCGACCTTGTGGGCCACCTGGCCGCATGGAACTACTTCCAGTCCGCTGAATCCGAACTGAACGACGAATGGGTTGCAGCATGGAAAGCCAAGATGGGCGAAGACCGTGTGACCAACGACCCGATGGAAGCTCACTTTATCGGCTTTAACATGTGGGTGAATGCCGTGACAGAAGCAGGCACAACTGATGTCGATGCCGTGCGCGAAGCGATGTACGGGCAGGAATTCCCGAACCTGACCGGCGGCACGGCAGTGATGCTGCCGAACCATCATCTGGCCAAGCCGGTTCTGATTGGTGAGATCACAGCGGATGGTCAATTCGACATCGTCAGCCAGACCACAGAAGTACCGGG
>CAYGMX010000126.1:0-7465 GCA_964351055.1 uncultured Loktanella sp.
GCTTTTGATCCACTTCGATCCCAAGATGACCGGCGACAAGGTCGGCCAGCTTTGCAGGCTCGGTGGCTTCACCAACGGCGGCCATCGCCTCTTCGGGGATGTTTTTCTTGATCTTGGCATAGCGTTCGAATTCGGCGGCCACATTGCGCACCAAGGCTTCGACTTCGGCGGGGTCGCCGGTCGTTTCGGTCAGATAGGCGCAGGAGGCTTCGAAAAAGCTGTCATTGGGCAGAAAACCGGTGATCTTCACACGGCTGCGGCCCTCGACAAGCACCTTCACGGTGCCATCGGGCAGTTTCAGCAGTTGCAGCACATTGGCCAGCACACCGGTCTTGTAGATGCCTTCCTGATCGGGATCATCCGCACCGGGGTCAACCTGACTGGACAGCAGGATCTGCTTGTCGTCCTGCATCACTTCTTCAAGCGCGCGGACAGACTTTTCCCGGCCCACAAACAGCGGCACGATCATATGCGGAAACACCACAATATCGCGCAGCGGCAGGACGGGGTAGGATGAACTCAACGGTTCTTGCATGCTCATTTTCCTTTTTTGGCAAGACGCCCAGTCCCGCTTCTGCGGCAACGTAGCGCGTCTCCTCTTGGCCTCAATATGTGGGGTCGCTTATGGGACGATGCAACCGGACTTTCACAACCCGTTTGAAATTCTTGCAGCAACACAGCCGGAATCGCAACCGATCCCAAGCAGAATTGCACTTTCCGGCAGGTGTTCCCGCCTTTTACTCAAACGGGTTCTATATCGCCCAAGGCCCGCTTGTCGTGAAAATCAGCCTCCCAGACCTCAAAGGCGCTGGCGCTGATCGCATCCCGCATCCCCTGCATAATCTCTTGAAAGTAATGCAGGTTATGCCATGTCAGCAGCATCCCAGAGATCATTTCCTGCGCCCTGAACACGTGGTGAAGGTAGGCGCGGGAATAATTGGAACACCCCGGACAGGTGCAGTTTTCATCCAAGGGCCGCGGGTCATCGGCATGGCGTGCGTTCTTGATATTCACAACACCGCGACGGGTAAAAGCCTGTCCGGTCCGGCCCGATCTGCTGGGCAGGACGCAATCCATCATATCGATTCCACGTTTCACCGCTCCCACGATGTCGTCGGGCTTGCCAACCCCCATCAGGTAACGCGGCTTGTCGGTAGGGAGCTGATCGGGCGCGAAATCCAGCACGCGGAACATGGCCTCCTGCCCCTCGCCCACGGCAAGGCCGCCCACGGCATAACCGTCGAATTCGACTGCCCGCAGCGCCGCGGCACTTTGGGCGCGCAGGTCTTCTTCCAGCCCGCCTTGCTGGATACCGAACAAGGCATGGCCGGGACGGTCGCCAAAAGCGTCACGCGACCGCTGCGCCCACCGCATCGACAGTTCCATGCTTTCCTGAATGCGCTTGCGATCGGCGGGCAGTGCGGGACATTCGTCGAAACACATGACGATATCCGACCCGAGCAGCTTTTGAATTTCCATCGACCGTTCCGGCGTCAGCTCGTGCTTTGATCCGTCGATATGGCTTTTGAAGGTCACGCCCGTTTCGGTAAGCTTGCGCAACTCGGCCAAGCTCATCACCTGAAAACCGCCGCTATCGGTCAGGATCGGCTTGTCCCAGTTCATGAACCTGTGCAGCCCACCCAAAGCGGCAATGCGCTCTGCCGTCGGGCGCAGCATCAGATGATAGGTATTGCCAAGCAGAATATCCGCACCCGTCGCCGCGACACTTTCGGGCATCATCGCCTTGACCGTGGCGGCCGTACCAACAGGCATGAAGGCAGGTGTGCGGATATCGCCGCGGGGGGTCGATAGCACACCGGTGCGCGCTTTTGCGTCTGTGGCATTTACCTGAAAAGAGATTGTTTGTGTTGTCACTTTGTCGTCTCCGTGTCCTATGCACTCATGGCAGACCAAAAGGCGAAATACCATGCACGAACAGACAAAGACTGGCAGCGTACCGATGACTTTCGGCTGGGAAGAATGGGTAGCCCTGCCAGAATTGGGATTGTCCGCGTTACGGGCCAAAATTGACACGGGCGCACGCACCTCGGCCCTGCATGCCTTTGATATTGAACCCTTTGGTCCAGCCAAAAAGCCCTTGGTGCGCTTTACTGTCCATCCTGTTGCAGGGCGCGATGACGTCGAGATTTCCTGCTCTGCCCGCCTGCTGGACCGCCGCGATGTGACCAGTTCGAACGGCGAAACCGAAAACCGCTATGTGATCGAAACCGATCTGGAAGTCGCAGGCCATCGCTGGCCGATCGAGATTACCCTGACCGACCGGCGCAGCATGACGTCACGTATGTTGCTGGGCAGGCAGGCCTTCGGCCCCGAGGTCAACATCCACCCAAGCGAGCGGTTCTTCCAACCGGAGCTGGATTTCGACGTCTATCGCGGGCGCCACCGGCAGGCGGCACCGAAACGGTCCCTGCGGATCGCGGTGCTGTCGCGCGAAGACAATTATTCGACCCGCCGCCTTGTCGAGGAAGGACATGCGCGCGACCATGTGGTCGAAGTGATCGACACCACGCGCTGTTACATGGCGATAAACCAAAAAGCACCGGAGATATATTATGACGGCGCGCGCCTGCCCCGTTTTGATGCGGTCGTTCCGCGCATCGGGGCATCGATCACCTCTTATGGGACAGCGGTGATCCGACAGTTTGAAACTATCGGCACCTATTGTGTGAATTCCAGTGACGGGATCGGCGTATCGCGCGACAAACTTGCCGCCCATCAGGTCCTTGCGCGCAACCGGATCGGGATGCCCGCGACGGCCTTTGCCTCTTCGCCCAAAGATACCGGCAATCTGATCGGGCTGGTGGGCAAGGCACCGCTGATCATCAAGCTGCTGGAAAGCAGCCAGGGCAAGGGCGTCGTCCTTGCCGAAACGCAAAAGGCGGCGGACAGCGTCATTTCAGCCTTCCGCAACCTGCGGGCCAACTTTCTGGTGCAGCACTTTGTCAAAGAGGCCAACGGCGAGGATATCCGCTGCCTTGTCATCAGCGGCAAGGTCGTGGCCGCGATCAAGCGCAAGGCGGCACATGGCGATTTCCGCTCCAACCTGCATCAGGGCGGCAGCGCCGCAACGGTCCGCATTACCAAGGAAGAACGCGAAACCGCCGTGCGCGCCGCCAAAGCGCTGCGGCTGAACTTTGCGGGCGTCGATCTGTTGCGCGGCGAGGACGGGCCGAAAGTGCTCGAGGTCAATTCCTCTCCTGGTCTGGAAGGGATCGAGTCTGTGACGGGGCGCAATATCGCCGAGCGTCTGATTCAAGATATCGAGAAGCGCGCGCAACTGCGGGCGCCACGGCGGACGAAAAGCTAAAGGACCCGATCATGCCCTAACGCAGCAGGGCTCTTTACGGGTGCGGCTACAAACCCTATATGTTTGGTCAGGAATACAGGAACACATCACATGACCAATAGTACCGCCCCCCTCGAAGGCGCACCCTTGATCGCCCCCTCATCGACCGAACATCCGCTTTACGAAGATGTCGTGATGGCGTGCAAATCTGTCTACGATCCTGAAATTCCAGTCAATATCTATGACCTCGGCCTGATCTATACGATTGATATCAAAGAAGATAACGCCGTGAGCATCGTCATGACGCTCACCGCCCCCGGCTGCCCTGTGGCCGGCGAAATGCCGGGTTGGGTCGCTGACGCGGTCGAACCCCTGCCCGGTGTCAAACATGTGGATGTAGAGATGACCTTCGAGCCACAATGGGGCATGGACATGATGTCTGACGAAGCGCGGCTTGAACTGGGTTTCATGTAACCTTCGGCAAACCGTTACCGAACCGACGTTTGCCCGTTACATTGCGTGATCATCACAGCCGCAGTCACAAACACTGGAGCTTTTCATGACACGCTTTGCCATCGCCGTTCTTGCTGCTTTCGCCGGATCAGCCGCAGTTGCTGATACAGCGCTGACCTATGGGCCCCGCCCTGCCTTTCTGATCGCCCAGATGGACGACAGCCCATTGAAAGAAAAGCTGCAGTCCTGCGCCGCCCAAACGCCGGTGCGGTCGGATTTTTCGATCGGGCACCGCGGTGCGCCGCTGATGTTCCCCGAACATACGGTCGAATCAAATATCGCTGCCGCCCAGATGGGTGCCGGTATTCTGGAATGTGACGTGACCTTTACCGCGGATCTGGAGCTTGTCTGCCGTCACGCGCAAAACGATCTGCACACCACGACAAATATTCTTGTGACCCCGCTGGCCGAGAAGTGCACAGCACCATTCAGCCCAGCCTCCGGCGACACCGCAGCAAGTGCGGAATGCCGCACAAGCGATCTGACATTGGCCGAATTCCGCACCCTTGCACCAAAGATGGATGCCGCCAATGCATCCGCCACAACACCCGAGGCCTATCAGGGCGGCACTGCAGACTGGCGCACCGACCTGTTCGTCAACAACACAACCTTGATGACCCACGCCGAATCCATCGCCCTGTTCCGCGATCTGGGGGCCAAGTTCACGCCAGAGCTGAAGTCTCCTTCTGTTGACATGCCCTTTAACGGTTTCAGCCAAGCGGATTATGCGCAGAAACTGGTCGATGAATACAAGGCCGCAGGCGTTCCTGCATCAGATGTTTGGCTGCAATCTTTCGATCTGAGCGATGTGCTCTACTGGATTGAAAACGAACCTGAATTCGGTGCGCAGGCGGTGTATCTCGATGACCGCTACGAAGCGTCTGACGACGACGAAGGCGCGATTGACCCCAATGATCCGTCAACCTTCAAGCCCACCATGCAGGAACTGGCGGATATGGGTGTGACAAACATTGCACCGCCTTTGTGGATGCTGCTGACGCTGGAAAACGGTGACATCGTGCCCTCCCCTTATGCGAATGCAGCGACAGCGGCAGGGCTGAACATCATCACTTGGACATTGGAACGCTCTGGCCCGCTGACCACTGGTGGCGGCTGGTACTTCCAAAGCGTTACCGACGCCATTACAACCGATGGCGCATATTTCGAGGTGCTGGATGTGCTGGCACAGGACGTTGGCGTGATCGGCGTCTTTTCTGACTGGCCCGCGACGACAACCTACTACGCCAACTGCATGGGGCTTTAAGCCCCAAAGCTGGGCGGCCATCTTGTGCCGCCCAGCCCTCTGCCCTATCTTGGTTGCAACACAGGAGAGTTCGATGTTCGGCATTCCAGGCAAGCAAGCGGTCAGCATTACCGACAAAGCAGCAGCGCAAATTGCAAAGCTGATGCAAAAAGACGGCCATCAGGGCCTGCGGATCGGCGTCAAAAAGGGCGGCTGTGCAGGGATGGAATACACCATGGACTATGTGACCGAGGTTGACCCACTTGATGAGGTGGTCGAACAGGACGGCGCGCGCGTCATGATCGCTCCGATGGCCCAGATGTTCCTGTTCGGGACAGAGATTGATTATGAAATCTCGCTGCTGGAATCCGGCTTCAAATTCCGCAACCCGAATGTTGTCGACGCCTGCGGCTGCGGCGAATCCATCAAGTTCAACGAGAATATCAGCGCGAATTGATGGCCTTGTCGGAAGCGGATATCGCTTTTGCAACGGACCTCTTTTCTGACTTGGGTGCGCTGACACATCGCAAGATGTTCGGCGGCATGTGCCTTTATCATCAGGGCATAGTCTTTGCGTTGGTCAGCAGCGATGCGCAAATCTACCTCAAGGCAAAAGGCTATGTTGCACGCGATCTGCTGGCAGACAGTGCAGCGCAATTCCGCAATATGCCCTATTGGTCCTTGCCTATGTCCGCCCTTGACGATCCCGAGGAGGCCTGCACACTGGCCCGACGCACACTCGCCACGCTTTAGTCAGAAGGAACACGCCATGCCGCGCAAGATCGCCGCCGGAAACTGGAAAATGAACGGGCACACCAGTGACTTGGGTGAATTGAAAGCACTTGCAGCACTCCTTGGTGAAAGCAGCGTCGACATCCTGATGTGCCCGCCCGCAACCCTGATTGCGGCCTGCGCGGGTCTACCGTTCCAGATCGGTGGCCAAGATTGCCATCACGCGGCATCAGGGGCCCATACGGGCGATATCAGTGCCGCCATGCTGCGGGATGCGGGCGCCGTTGCCGTGCTGACCGGCCACTCCGAACGCCGCGCGGATCATGGGGAGACAGACGAGGTCGTGGCTGCCAAGACCTTGGCCGCTTACGCCGCAGGACTGGTGGCAGTGATCTGCATCGGCGAAACCTTGCAAGAGCGGGAGGACGGAACAACCCTTGACGTGATTGACCGCCAGCTTGCTGGCTCTGTCCCCGATCTTGCGACAGCAGCAAACACGGTCATCGCCTACGAACCCGTTTGGGCAATCGGTACCGGAAAGGTGCCGACACTGGAACAGATCGGTGAAGTCCACGCACATATACGCGCAGGGCTGCAAGAGCGGTTTGACGACGGAAGCAGTTTTTCACTGCTCTATGGCGGGTCAGTGAAAGGCAGCAACGCTGCCGACATTTTTGGCGTTGCAGAGGTCAACGGCGCGCTTGTCGGCGGCGCAAGCCTGAAAGCAGCCGACTTTGCGCCGATCATTTCAGCCTTGGAAACAGCCTGAGCCCGCCTATCCTTCCGACGGTGTGCCGATCACATCGCGCAATTTGTCGACCGCAGTCTCGATATCCGTGATCACAGCGTCAGCGCCGACAAGGTCCATGATATCGGGATGATGGTTATGGATATTTCCGGCCACAACCAAATGGGCCAAAGGATGCGATATGCGCAGCGCCAGCACCAACCGCGCCAGCGGTTCGATCATCTTGTCCGAATTGGCCACCAGTACAATCGCACGATAGGCGCGCCGGTCCGATTCATCGACCAGCGTGTCGTGGTTGAGCCCGACCATCATGTCGATGTCCCAGCCCTCGCGGCGGAACACATCGGTGGCGATCTCGATCCCCAAGGTATGTGTCTCTCCGGGAACCAGTGCAAACAAGGCCGGTGCCTCTTCCTTGCCCTGCAAGATGCCCGGCGCAATCACATGGCGCAGCCCGCGGATGATGCGATAAAGCTTGCCACAGGCCAGCGTCACCTCAAGAAAAGAGACCCGGTCATCATCCCACATCTCGCCCAAGTTACGCGCAGCACCGGCGACATACCCCAGATAGATCACGTCATGTTCAACGCCGTCGCGCCTTGCGGCCAGAATAAACCGCTCTGCTGCACGGTCATCAGGAGACATCAGCGCGGAACACAGCAGTTCAATCTCTGACTGGTTTGGCAGATCTTCTTTTCTGACTGTTCTTGGCATTTTAAAAGCGAGCCGCCTTACCACTTCACGGGCCAGATCGTTGACTGCCTCACGCGGCAGGGTTTCCCCGGCCAAACGGAAATGATTGTCAGCCCTCTTATATTCAGACCGATCAAAGTTTCTAATGTTCACTGCCTCATTGGCCATGAACGCCCCCCCCATTTTATTCAGTTCGAAAAGACAGCGACCGAGACCGGCACGTGCCACC
>CAYGMX010000127.1:0-7416 GCA_964351055.1 uncultured Loktanella sp.
AGTACCGGCCTGTCACGCCGGGGGTCGCGGGTTCGAGCCCCGTCAACCGCGCCATTTTTCCCAAGTTGCTGCCATTCAGGTGGGGGTCATGGCCCACCTCTTTTTGCGGGCCCCCGCCGTACATGATTTTCCTGTGCCGGGAAGCGTTAAACCGGTGCGTCACCGGATCGGCAAACTGCCCTTTGGGCAACCCGCAGCGACAATTTCCAAATCCGCTACAAGTTTTCGCAGTATGCTTTATTGTTGTTGATCGGGCACCGCAGAAGTTGCCCAATTGTCGCTTAACGTCTGAAATGCTGCGGAAAAACTTCACTCAAGCCGTGTTGTGCACTAAGTCAAAGGCAATCTGTTCGCCAATTAGTTGAGTGATATCGTCCTTATGTTGGAGCCGACGCGGGTTTTGGGTGTTGAAAGCGACGGATTCGCGCCTGGCGAAGCCATTCCCGAAGGCACCATGCTGCAAGGCGGCAACTATGTCATCCAGCGGTCTTTAGGGCGCGGTGGCTTTGGTATCACCTATTTTGCGCGTGATCAGCAGCTTGAACGCGATGTGGTGGTCAAGGAATGTTTCCCCGAAAGCATCTGCCATCGTGAGGGGCTGGACCTTGCTGTGCGTTCGCCCGCCAATGCGCCGCATTTTCGCAAATGCGTTGAAATGTTCATACGTGAAGCACGCAGTATTGCCCGGCTCTCGCATCCCAACATTGTCAACGTCTTCGCAATTTTTGAAGAGAACCAGACCGCCTATATGGTGTTGGACCTGATTCACGGTTCCGATCTGCTGGACATCATCGAAACGCAGAACAAGATCTTTTCCCCTGATGATATCCGCGCGATCCTGACCGATGTCTTGGGGGCTTTGACGGTTGTGCACGATCAGAACCTGCTGCACAGGGATATTTCGCCTGACAACATTCTGCTTGATGACAAAGGCCATCCGACACTGATCGACTTTGGGTCCGCACGTGAATTTGCCTCCGAGCGGGCCCGAGAAAGCACGTCCTTGTTATTCGTGAAGGACGGCTATTCACCATTCGAGTTTTATGTTTCAGGCGCTGCCCACAGCCCCGCCAGCGATCTTTATGCGCTTGGCGGCACTTTTTATCATTTGATCGCTGGCGAAGCACCGCCCAGCAGTCAGTTGCGCAGCGCCGACCTCCAAGCCGAGCGGCCTGATCCTTGCAGGCCGCTCGCGGGCCGCTTTGCCGGATATGACCCGGGCTTTCTGGAAGCAATCGACAAAGCAATGTCGCTGACACCCTCCAAACGGATCCAAACCACCCGCGACTGGCTCAGGCAGCTAGCCAGCCAGCGTGCTGCGGAAACAAACAAAACCGAAAGCCCAAAGTCGCAAGCCACGTCTGCGTTGGGGGATCTGGTTTCGCAAACCAATCAGGATGTCTTGGGCCGGCAGCCACAAGCTGCGCAGCCGGCCGGTCGGCCGGATGCTTTTGCTGTCGATCTTGGGCTGCAACCTGTCTGGCGTGACGAATTCAATCGCGAAACCGAAGAGTTGCTGGCCCAAGAGAGCATGGCGGAGCCTGACAGCGCGCAAGACAACGACATCTACTATGATGACCCTGACGATTTGGTGACCGAGCAAGAGGACTTGCACGAGACTGGGCGCGACAAGAATGCGCGATCAACAGCGCAAACCGAGGACGCGCGGTTGGTCCAAGCCCAGATAGCCGCTTACTACCAGCAAAAAGACCCGCGTAAGGCGCGCCAGCGCAGCGGCAGGAACCCCGGTCCGATCTATATTTTTGGCGGACTCTTTGGTGTGATCCTTGCGGCCTTTATCGCTGTCAACCAAGAGCAAATGAAAGAAGATGGCAGCTGGCGGGTCGTTTTTTCGCTTCAGGGTTTCTGCCGCAGCGAGTTTTTCCAGACCCACACACCGATCGAGGTGGACTGCGAAACGCGGCAGGATGTCCGCAAGATCGACATGACAGATCGCGACAGGTTGATCCAACTCAGAAACACGGATCGCGGCGGTTGACCCAAACCGCGATGCCCGCGCAAGCGGCCAGTCGCGCACCGCAGACCTTTCCCGTTCCAAAATTTCAATCTTGTCGGATACCAGTAGTGGCGCGCGCGTTTTACTTTGCCATAGCCGCCAGAATACGCGCCCAGCTTCTCATGCCCTTGTGAAAAGACGACAGGTCGAATTTTTCGTTCGGCGAATGCAGGCCGTCATCGTCTTTGCCAAAGCCGATCAGCATCGTATCCATATTCAGGATCTCTTTGAAATGCCCCGCAATCGGGATGGACCCGCCGCCGCCGGTATAGGCGGCGGCATTTGGCCATTCATCCGACAAAGCCTTGCGGGCCTGATTGAAGGCCGGATGCGTGGTTGTCATGACAGAGGCCATATTTGCACTGTGGTCCTTAAAGCTGACGGTGCAGTCAGGGGGCAGCATATCTTCTACCATCTTGCGAAAGCTGGCGCGGATCTTCAGCGGGTCCTGCTTGCCCACAAGCCGGAAACTGATCTTTGCGGATGCGATGGATGGCAAAACAGTCTTGAACCCTTCGCCGGTATATCCCGACCAGAGTCCATTGACCTCGCACGTCGGGCGCGACCAGATCATTTCCAGCGGGCGGCGACCGGTCTCGCCTGCTGGCACGGATAATCCGACCTCGCCCAGGAATTTGGTGTGGTCAAACTTCAAGTCATCCCAAGCCGCCGCGAGTTCGTTCGAAAGCTCTGTCACGCCATCGTAGAACCCAGGCACGGTGACCCGTCCTGTATCGTCGTGCAACGCAGCGATGATGCGCGCCAGAACTCTTGCTGGGTTCATCGCAATGCCGCCGTACATCCCCGAATGCAGGTCCCTGCTCGGCCCCTTGATAATGATTTCCTCGCCCAGCAGCCCGCGAAGCTGCGTCATGATCGACGGCGTATTCTCATCATAAAGCGAGGTGTCCGAGATCAGTGCGATGTCGGCGGTCAGTTCTTCGCGGTTGGCTTCCATAAAAGGAACGAGGGAAGGCGAGCTTGATTCTTCTTCTCCTTCAAAGAACAGCGAGATGTTCATAGGCAAAGTACCATGCACCGCCTTCCACGCGCGGCAAGCCTCGACAAAGGTCATCAACTGGCCCTTGTCGTCTGCCGTGCCACGGCCGCGGATGACGCGGCCTTTGGGGGTATCTTCGATGCGCGGATCAAAAGGGTCGTGGTGCCATAAGTTAAGCGGATCAACAGGTTGCACGTCATAGTGGCCATAGAACAGGACATGCGGCCCTGTAGCACCCGAATGGGCCACGACCATTGGATGGCCGGGGGTTGGCCGTTTGGTGGCATCGAACCCGATGGATTGCAGATCGGCCACCAGCCAGTCCGCAGCGGTATCACAATCGCCCTTGTATGCCGGATCGGTTGAAATCGACGGAATGCGCAGCAGTTCGAACAGGCGTTCGGTCGCTTGCGGCAGGTCTGCGTCGATGCGGGCAAGTACAGGATCGAGTGACATAGGGGCAGCCTTTTCCTAGAGGTTCGGCTGCAACCTTGTCCCGTTTGCAGGGGAGGTCAAGGTGCAGTCCTGCACGATCAAGCTGAAATGCCCGCGGTTTGTCCTCAAGCGCGGGTTTGGAAATGACACAACGGCTTCTCGTTTGGCATGCAATCAGCCAAGGACGACATCCGCGACGCCACAAGATCCAGGATTCAGCGATGTTCAGGGTCAGACCGAAACGGCGAGCAGTCCTGCGACGACCAAGGCAGCACCGGTTGCTTGCCGCAAGCCGAAACCTTCACCGATCATGGCGGCATAGAGCAACACAAGTATCGTTTCGGAGGCCACAATGGTAATGTAGACGATCGAAAGGTCCGTCTTGCGCAGCAGGGCAATCTCGGCAAGCACAGCGACAACAAGTCCGACGACCATGATCGTTGCTCCGGTTGTCACCACATCTTGCGATACCAGTTTCATGCCAACCGTCGCGAGCGTGTAACTCAACGCCGTTATCAAGATCAGGACTGGTGCAGAAAACACGGGCAGTACCTGGGTCATGTCATCATCTCACTCTTGAACCGGCATCGGGAACATATCCAAAGCCTGCCATGATCCTGCGCGCGCAATGCCATTGACGTAAAGTCAGGTATTCCATTCCGGCGTGCTTCTTGATCCAGATCACGGCCCGCTGGCTCCGACTGTTTTAGAAAAGCGGCAGGGCAGCGACAGTTTGTAGCGTCTTGTCCGAGGGCGATCTGCCCTATATGCAGCTTAGAACGATTCAAAGCCCCACGGCTTCGCGGCTTTGTGACGACAAGAAGAAGGACGTATCAGTGGATTATACCGCCCAACTGGACACCGCGATTGACCGTTTGCACCAAGAAGGCCGTTACCGGACCTTTATCGATATTGAGCGCAAGCGTGGTCAGTTTCCACATGCGACATGGCGCAAGGCGGATGGGGCCGAAGCGCCTGTGACTGTCTGGTGCGGCAATGATTATCTGGGCATGGGCCAGCATCCTGTTGTGTTGGCGGCGATGCACGAAGCGATTGATGCAACCGGCGCAGGGTCTGGCGGCACGCGGAATATCTCGGGTACAACGGTCTATCACAAGCGGCTTGAGGCAGAACTGGCCGACCTGCACCACAAGGAAGCAGCACTGCTCTTTACCTCGGCCTATATCGCGAATGACGCAACGCTTTCGACACTGCCCAAACTTTTTCCCGGCCTGATCATCTATTCCGATGCGCTCAACCACGCCTCCATGATCGAAGGTGTGCGCCGCAACGGCGGAGCCAAGCGCATTTTCCGCCATAACGATCTGGCGCATTTGCGCGCACTGCTGGCTGCGGATGATCCCGCCGCCCCTAAGCTGATCGCCTTTGAATCGATTTATTCCATGGACGGTGATTTTGGCCCGATCGAAGGGATTTGCGATCTGGCCGATGAATTCGGCGCGCTGACCTATATCGACGAGGTGCACGCGGTCGGCATGTACGGACCGCGGGGCGCAGGTGTGGCTGAACGTGACGGGCTGATGGGCCGCATCGACATTATCAACGGTACGTTGGCCAAGGCCTATGGCGTGATGGGTGGCTATATCGCGGCCTCTTCAAAAATGTGTGACGCGATACGCTCTTACGCGCCGGGTTTCATCTTTACGACCTCGCTCCCACCAGCGGTGGCTGCGGGTGCGGCGGCAAGCGTTGCGCATCTCAAGACCGACCAGACCTTGCGCGCGCGGCATCAGACACAGGCGAAAATCCTGAAATTGCGGCTGAAAGGGCTCGGCCTGCCGATCATCGATCACGGCAGTCACATCGTTCCTTTGATCGTCGGCGATCCGGTACATACCAAGAAACTGTCGGATATGCTGCTGTCGGAGTACGGCATTTATGTGCAGCCGATCAACTTTCCGACGGTGCCACGCGGGACAGAGCGGTTGCGGTTTACGCCATCACCCGTGCACGGACCGCGCGAGGTAGATGCTTTAGTAGGCGCTTTGGACGGCTTGTGGTCACATTGTGCGCTGAATCGCGCTGAGTTAGCGGGTTAACACTTTTCTGCCTGTGCATAACTCCTGATCGCATGCTAAGCCTTAGTAAGGTGTTAAGAAAATTTGATTCGTGATTTTGTTTTCACTGTGGGGCGTTAAGCGACGGGACAGTCGATGATCGGGAAGACCTTCAAGCGTGCGGAGGCGTCGCAGGACGTTCAAACCAAAGGGTTTGACGACTACGAACTGCGGCTTGGCGATCTGATGCGCGGTGAACGTGCCACGATGGGCAAGAGCCTGCTTGATGTGCAGCGCGAACTGAAAATCAAAGCGGCCTATATTGCAGCAATCGAAAACGCCGACCCATCCGCTTTTGATACCCCGGGCTTTATTGCGGGCTATGTGCGCTCTTATGCGCGTTACCTGAATATGGACCCCGATCAGGCTTTTGGCGCGTTCTGCGAAGAAAGCGGTTTTGCAACAGCACATGGGATGTCCGCAGAGGCGTCGTCACTCAAAGGCAAGAGCTTTGATCCTGCCGCTGTGCCGCTTGGCAAAGATATTTTTTCGTCCTCTGCCACACCCTTCATCCCCGCTGGTGACGCCGTTCTTTCGGGCATTCAGCCGCGCGCGATCGGGTCGGTGCTGGTTCTTGTCGCGCTCATCACCGGTTTGGGTTACGGCGGATGGACTGTGCTGCAAGAGGTCCAGAAAGTGCAGTTTGCGCCGGTTGACCAAACGCCCGTGGTCGTGTCTGACCTTGATCCGCTTGCCGGTGCCACCAATGCCATCAAACCAGAGGATGCGCTTGCCGGATTTGAGGCCCCGTCTGCTGCGGCGTTTGACCGCCTCTATCGTCCACAGGCGCTTGATGTTCCGGTGCTTGTGGCCCGTGACGCCCCGATTTCGACATTGCGCCCTGGGACCATCGGTGCACTGGTGCCGGACGCGGGCATGCCTGCTGCGCCCCTGATAGAAACGGCGGCAATCGATGCACCGGCACCTTCGGCGGTGCAGGTTGTCGAACCTGATGTTCCCGAACTTCAGCTTGTCGCAGTACGCCCTGCATGGGTGCGGGTCCGTGCTGCGGACGGCACAGTGATATTCGAGGGCGTGATGGAACCTGGCCAGAATTTCGTTGTCCCTGCCACCGAGGAACCTGCGACATTGCGGGTTGGTGAAAGCGGTGCGATGTATTTCGCGGTCAATGGCGTCCATTATGGTCCGGTCGGTCCGTCTGGCGTGGTGACATCGAATGTTGCACTGACCGCGGCAAGCCTGACAGACACCTACCAGATTGCCGATCTGTCATCGGACAACGATCTAGCGAAGATTGTCAATGTCGCAGAAGTGGCTCTGGACGAATAATCGCACCGGCATCGGCTTGCTGCGCGCGGCATTGCTGCTTAGGTTGTGGTCAACCGATACGTGATTGAAAGCAGTCCGATGTCCATGAACCATATCCGCCCATGGCGTAATATCTATCGCCGGAAATCCCGTCAGATCATGGTGGGCAATGTGCCGGTCGGGGGCGATGCGCCGATCTCTGTCCAGACGATGACCAATACCCTCACAACAGATGTAAAGGCGACAATCGCACAGGTGCAGGCAGCTGCGGATGCGGGTGCGGATATCGTGCGGATATCCGTGCCTGACGAGGCATCGAGCGCCGCGCTCAAGCTGATTGTGCCCGAAGTCTCGGTTCCCATCGTTGCCGACATCCATTTTCACTATAAGCGCGGGATCGAGGCGGCAGAGGCCGGTGCGGCGTGTCTGCGGATCAATCCGGGCAATATCGGTGATGAAAGGCGGGTCAAAGAGGTGATCAAGGCCGCGCGCGACAACAATTGTTCAATCCGCATCGGCGTGAATGCTGGGTCGCTCGAAAAGCACCTGCTGGAGAAATATGGCGAACCTTGTCCTGATGCTTTGGTGGAAAGCGGTCTGGACCATATCAACATCCG
>CAYGMX010000128.1:0-7396 GCA_964351055.1 uncultured Loktanella sp.
CGGAAATCGCGGGCTCCTTGTCGGATGCGCTCGACCTGTTCGACGAGGCCAAAGAACTGCACGCTGTTCTGGGCGAAGAATTCGCCCGTGTCTATTCGATCGTCAAACGCACCGAATACACCGAATTCCTGCAAGTGATCAGCCCGTGGGAGCGTGAACATCTGCTCTTGAACGTCTAGATGAGCAGCCCGCTTTATCGCAACGAAAGGCCCGGTCAGCTTCCCAAAAGCTGGTACGCCGCCACTGTCGACCTGCCAGCCGAACGCCCGCCGCTTTACGGACACAAGACCGTTGATGTCTGCATCGTTGGTGCGGGCTTTACGGGGCTGTCCGCGGCACGGCATCTGGCGCAAAAGGGGCTGGAGGTCGTGGTGCTGGAGGCCCACCGCGTCGGCTTTGGCGCATCGGGGCGCAATGGCGGGCAGGTCTGTACAGGTTTCAACACCTCACAACGCCTGCTTGCGCAGAGATACGGGCAGGACCAAGCCGCGGCGCTTTGGGCTTTGTCGGAAGAAGGCAAGCAGGACCTGCGCGATATCTGCGCGGCAGAAGTTCCCGATGCGCACTACACACCGGGCGTGGCCGAGGCAGGCTGTTTACCTTCGGAGGTGGACAAGTACCACCGTGACGCCGCCTATCTGAACGACACCTACGGCTACGATGCCATCACACCACTTGGGGCAGAGGACATGCGCGCACTTGTGAAATCGCCGCACTATCAGGGGGGTATGCTGGACATGGGTGCCGGCCATATCCACCCCCTGCGTTATGTGCTGGCCCTTGCACGACTGGCCGAGACAGCGGGCGCGCAGATTTTCGAACGCGCCGAGGTGCATCATATCGCACAAGGCGATCCCGCCGAGGTGCGCACCGACAAAGGGCGGATCAAGGCGCGGTATGTGATTCTTGCCGGAAACGGGTATCTGTCCAATATCGCGCCAAAGGTCACATCCAAGATTCTGCCGTTTAACAGCTTTATCGCTGCGACCGAACCTTTGGGCGACCGTGCGACCGATATTCTGGCCCGCGATATCGCCGTGTCCGATAGCAAGTTTGTCCTGAACTATTACCGTCTGTCCGAAGACAAACGGTTGTTGTTCGGCGGGCGGCCCAGCTATGCGCTGGGGTTTCCCAAGGACAACAAGACGGTTCTGGCCGCACGGATGGTGGATATGTTCCCGCAGTTGCAAGGAGTCGGGATCGACTATGCTTGGGGCGGAACTTTGGGGATCACCATGAACCGGTTACCCGCGATCCAGCGCATTGCGCCCAACATCGTGTCGGGCGCCGGTTTTTCGGGGCATGGAGTGGCACTATCGGGACTGACCGGCAAGGTCTTGGCCGAAGCTGTTGCAGGTCAGGCGGGGCGGTTCGACACGCTGGCCATGCTGGAGGGTCCCAGCTACCCAGGCGGGGTTGCATTGCGCGCACCGCTTCTTGCGCTGGCCATGTCATGGTATGCGCTGCGGGACCGTTTGGGCGTTTAGGACTAGGGCGTTACTTGCCCAGCTTTGACAGCTTCTCTTGCAAGGCCGCCAACTGCTCTTTGATCTCGCCCAGATCATCGCCATCTGATTCAGGCGCTGTCTTGCCGGGGATCATGCCACCCGTCATCGCCTTGAAAAATGCGGCTTGCTGGGCGCGCATCGCTTCGAACCCCGGCATGACGGCCATCGGGTTTGTCTTGCTCATGTTTTCCATCACTTTGGATTGCCCTTCGCGGAGCATTTCAAAGCTGGCTTGCAGGAACTCTGGCACAACGGATGCAGCTTGGCTGGTGTAGCTGCGCACCAGATCGGTCAGCACATCTACAGGCAATACGCTTTCACCGCGGCTTTCATGCTCTGCGATAATCTGCAACAGGTATTGCCGTGTCAGGTCATCACCTGATTTGAGGTCTACAATCTGCACCTCGCGCCCTTCGCGGATAAAGGCGGCAATATCGTCCAGCGTCACGTAATCGCTTGTCTCGGTGTTATACAGCCGACGGCTTGCGTAGCGCTTGATCAGTAACGGTTTGTTGGTGTCAGCCACGGGCGTTCCTCCCAGCAGATATTGCGGTGCAGAGAAGCCTATGCTGCGTCCGCGCAAAAAGAAAGCCTTTGCTGCAAAACAAAAGACGGCCCGCGTCGCGGACCGCCTTTCGAAAACAAGACCCTCAGGGAGGCAAGGGCTGTTCTAGTACTTACTTGCTTACTTTGCAGCAGAAGTCGCTTTTTTCGCAGCAGCGGTCACTTCGTCAGTGGCCTTCTTTGCAGCGGCAGTCATCTCTTCGGACATGTCCTTGCCAGCGGCCAGAACCAGTTCCATTGTCTGTGTCTGTACTTTTTTCGCGATCTCGGCGAAAGAAGCCATGTGCTCTGCAGCGGACTCAGCAGTCGCAGACGCAAAGTCGGTCATTGCTTTGGCATAGTCAGCAGGCTCTGCCTTTGCTTTGGTCATTGCTTCCATCTTTGCGATGGTGTCTTTTGTCCACTTTGCAGACAGCTCGGCAGATTTGCCGGCAGCATCCAGTGCTACAGTCGACATTTTCTCGGCCAGTGCAGTCTGGTTCTTGAACTGCTCTTCCATTGCTTTGGTGTCGACAGGAAACGCGCCTGTCATGTCTTTGAAGATTGCGGTGAAGTCTTGTGCTTTAGCAGCCATTGTAATCGCCTTTCGGGTTCGGTGCGGGAACTGAACCCGCTGTTATCTTGTGACACCAATATGCATGCTGCAGTGCAGCATTTCAAGTTTTTTCTGCACTGCAGCATAAAAAAATTCTGCGCCCGCAAATTTACAAGAATTATCGACTACTTAGCGACAACATATGTCCCGGGTGCAGGGGCAAGCACAGGATGGTCGGCATCGCCCGGCTGTCTTGCGTCGGTCATCTTGCCTGATTTCTTTGACAACCACCCGTCCCAGCGCGGCCACCAAGACCCGTCATGCCTGTCCGCAGAGTCGCGCCAATCATCCGCGCTCAGCCCAAGATCGGGGTTGGTGTAGTGGCCGTATTTGTTCTTGCTGGGCGGGTTGATGATCCCCGCGATATGCCCGCTCTCGGACAGGATAAAGGTCTTGTCCTTCGATCCCATCTTGCTGATCCCAGCATAGCTGCTTTTCCAGCCTGCGATATGATCTGTTTCGCAAGCAATGGCGCACAACGGGACGGTCACATCCTTGATCCGGACAACCTCGCCCGCGATCTCAAATCCATCCGTCGCGAACTTGTCACTCTGGCAAAGCCCCCGCAGGTATTCCACGGCCATCGTTGCCGGCAGGTTTGTTCCGTCGCCATTCCAGTAGAGCAGATCAAAGGCCGGTGGCGCCTTGCCCATCATATAGCTTTTGATGGCAGGCCCATAGATCAGGTCATTCGAGCGCAGATAAGAGAAGGTCCGTGACATGAAGAAGGAATCAAGGATCCCGTTTTCATCCACCTCGCGTTCGATCCCGTCGATGAAATCATCGTCCAGGAACACGCCCACCTCGCCCCGATCCGAAAAATCGGTGAGCGTGGTAAAGAAGGTGGCGGCATTCACCGATGTATCCTTGCGCTTTTTCATCAGCGCCAACGTGAGCGACAGCGTGGTGCCCGCGATGCAATAGCCGACCGCATTCACCCTTTTGACGCCGCAGATGTCCTTGACCTCTTTGAAGGCGGTCAGATAGCCGTCCTCGACATAGTCGGTCATTGATGTGGCCCGATACCCCGCATCAGGGTTCACCCAAGACACGACAAAGACAGTATAGCCCTGATCCACGGCCCATTTGATCAGGCTGTTCTGCGGTTTGAGATCCATGATGTAGAATTTGTTGATCCACGGCGGAAAGATGATCAGCGGCGTCTCATAGACCTTTTCGGTGCTTGGCGCATATTGGATCAGCTCGAACATATGGTTGCGAAACACGACCGAACCAGGTGTGGTGGCGAGGTTCTCGCCCAGTTTAAAGGCCTTCTTGTCGGCCAAGGTCACGACCAGATCGCCTTCGTTGGCTTCAAGATCCGCGATCATGTTTTCCAATCCCGCAACAAGGCTTTCGCCTTCGGTCTCTGCGGCCAGCGCAAGCGCTTCGGGGTTGGTCGGCAAAAAGTTCGTCGGGCTGATCATGTCGATCATTTGCTGGCTGAAATAGCGCAAGCGCTTCTTTTCTTCAGAATCGAGCGTATCGATATCGTCGACCGCCTGCTGCACTGCGGCAGCGTTCATCAGGTATTGCTGCTTGATGAAATTGAAGTAGGGATTGGTATCCCAAAGTTCGTGCGAAAAGCGGCGGTCCTTGGGTGTTTCGTCGGTCGGCGGCTCCAGTTTGCCTTGCGCCAACAGGTGCTGCGCCTCGACGTAGTGTTTGACGGATCTGCCCCAAAACGCCAGCTGATGCTCGATCAGTTTGGCCGGATTATGCATCATTTCAGTCATATAGGCAGAGGCCGCTTTGACATAAAGCTCCTGACTTGGCCCTTGCAAGGCGGGCGGCACGGCCCGTCCCTGCCCCATGAACTTTAACAAACGCTGAGTCAGTTCCTCGACACGGGCAAGGTTGGCTTCCAACTTTGCAACAGTCTGTGCCTCTGTCCCTGTTGTGTCTAAATCGTTTGTTGTCATATTCATGTTCCTATGCGTATGCTGCGCGTGCAGCATGTGATGCGCTGACCATCGGAGAAGTATGTAATGAAGTATATGATGACCTACGACCTGATGGAAGGCATCCGCAATACCAATCAGTGGCTTGGGGCCACCGCGCGTGCTTACGCGTCCTATCCGATGATGTCATGGGGTGCAAATCCGGCGATGGACTGGCTCAAGGCCTGGGGTGAAGTCACCGAACGGACATTCGCCCGCATGGTGATGAAGCCCGGTTGGAATATTCCCGTGCAGACCAACACCGATGGCACCGACATGGTTGTGACGATCGAGCGTGTTGTCGAACGCCCTTTTGGTGATCTGATCCGTTTCCGCGTGGGCAACCGCCCTGACCGGACCCGCCAGATCCTTCTTGTTGCGCCGATGTCAGGCCACTATGCCACATTGCTGCGCAAGACCGTGATCAGCCTGTTGCCCGATGCCGATGTCTATGTCACCGACTGGCACAATGCCCGTGACATTCCTGTAAGCGCGGGCAAATTCGATATCGAGGATTATACTCTTTACCTGATGGATTTCATGAAGGCCCTTGGGCCGGATATCCACGTGCTAGCTGTGTGCCAGCCGGTGCCGCTTGCCTTGGCCGCCACCGCCTATCTGGCAGAGCTGGATCCGGCCGCACAACCCCGTTCGCTGACGCTGATCGGCGGCCCCGTCGACCCCGAAGCCAATCACACCGAGGTCACCGACTTTGGCCGTTCGGTCACGATGGGCCAACTGGAAGAAACGATGATCCAGCGGGTCGGTTTCAAGCACGCGGGCGTGGGTCGTATGGTTTATCCCGGACTCCTCCAGCTTGCATCGTTCATTTCGATGAACGCCGAAACCCATACAAACGCCTTCCGCGACCAGATCATCAGCGTGGCTAAAGGCGAAGCCTCTGAACACGATCGGCACAACATCTTTTACGATGAGTATCTGGCCGTGATGGACATGACCGCAGAGTTCTATCTGTCCACCGTCGCGCGCATCTTTAAGGGGCGTGAAATTGCGCAGAACGCATTTGTGGTCGCAGGCCACAAGGTCGATATCGGAAAAATCACCACAGTCGCTGTCAAGATTGTCGAAGGCGAGGATGACGATATTTCGGCACCCGGCCAGTGTCTTGCAGCACTTGGCCTTCTGACTGGCTTGCCTGACAGCAAAAAAGCATCACACCTTGAGGCAGGTGCAGGACATTATGGTATCTTTGCGGGGCGGAGCTGGCGCAACAATATCCGGCCTTTGGTGCTGGATTTCATTGATGCCAATTCCGACAAACCCGAAGGCAAATCAGCCAATGTGGTCAATCTCAAGTAAGGCAGCCAGCGCGATTCAATGACGCAGTACCAGTGGCTGCGCCATCCAGCGTTGCAATGCGTCGGTCGTTGCTTCGGGTGCTTCCATCGTCGGCAGGTATCCCGCGCCTTCCATGATCTCCAGCGTGGCATAGGGGATCAACTCGGCTAGAAATGTGTGCCGCTTCAGTTGATATTGCCCGTCATGCCGCCCGCAGATCACGCAAGCGGGCTGTTCGATCTGGCGCAACAGCGCTTGCTGATCCTTGCGGCGCTGCATCGCGCGGGCTTGCCGGATATACAACTCCGGCCCCTGATCGCGGCCCATTTCGGTAAGTTGCCGCACCAGCTCCACCTTGTCTGTCGACGGTGCCATCCAGGTTGAATTGATCTCGTGCTGCAAGACATCGTCCCAGCGTCCTGCGCGAGCCGCGATGATCTGTGTCTCGCGGGCGGCGGCAGCTTCGGGCGTATCGGCTTGCGGACTGGTGCTGATCAGGGCGATGCGCGTCACGCGATCCGGTGCGCGGCGCAGGATCTCCATTGCGACCATGCCGCCCAAGCCCATCCCGCAGAGTGCAAAACGTGCGGGCGCCCATGTCAGAATCTGGCTTGCGATTTCCTCCATACGTTCGCCACAGGTTGCCGGCACGACCATCACCGCCTGAGATCGCGACATCTCTTGCAACTGATGGGCAAACACCCGTGCATCCGATAGCATCGGCGGGATCATCAGCAGCGTTTCACGCGGCATGTTGCTTAAGCCCAGTCACTCTGCTCAACCCTTCAGGTTTTTTCATGACTGTGCAGTGGATTGACTCGTGCCGCAAGTGTTTCAGCCTGCTGGCAATGCCCGCAACCAAGCCGAAATCTGCCGAGCCAGCGGCGCGGTCTGGCCGGGAGAGAAGATATCACCCGCCATCACATGGCCCATCGCGTCATCGGCAGGGGTCGGGATGATCTCGATCTTACCCACGGGGCCAGCCCAACGCGCCATAACCTTTTCGGTTTCCGTCGGATGGACGACTTGGTCACTTGCGTTGTAGCAAAACAGCGCGGGAACACCGATCGCGGACAAGTCCGCATGCCTGACCGCACGGACTGCATCGGCCATGGCATGGACCGCCGCTGTGGGATAACAGATCGTCCAATACGCTTTGTGGGCGCTGCTGATCGGCGTGAACGACCGCGTGTTGCCAGCCACATATCTGCTCCAGTGGCGCGACCCCGGCAAATCGAGCAGGGTCTGCACCGCTTTGTTGCGCAATCCGAAATTGGGGGAAATATGGATCACGGCCTTGGCTTTCGCGCCTTGCGCCAGCGCCAGTGTCACCAAAGTGCACCCTGTTGAGCAGCCCATGATCACCACCTCCTCTGCGATGGTCTGGGCCACGTCCATCGCCTCGGTCACATCGGCCTGCCAGTCGGCAAGCGTCGCACGGCCCATCCCCGCGCCATCCTGCCCATGTCCCGTCAGCCGCGAAAGAAAGA
>CAYGMX010000129.1:0-7352 GCA_964351055.1 uncultured Loktanella sp.
ACCTGATGCTGGCCTTGGCCGCCATGGCGGGAATGGTGACGGATATGACCGCGCAGCGCGACAACCTCAAAGCCGCAGCCGCCAGCGGATTTTCAACCGCGACCGATCTTGCCGATTGGCTGGTGCGCGAACTTGGGCTACCGTTCAGAGACGCACATCACGTGACAGGGTCGCTGGTCGCACTGGCCGAAGCCAAGGGCTGCGATCTGCCGGACCTGACGCTTGCCGATATGCAAGGCGTTCATGCCGATATCCGGCAGGACGTCTTTGATGTGCTGGGGGTGGAAAACTCGGTCGCGTCCCGCACCAGTTTTGGCGGGACGGCACCGGAACAGGTACGCGCGCAGGTGGCGCATTGGAAAGAGGTCTTGAAATGAAAACGATTGCATTGATCTTGACGATTGCGGCCCTTGCCGGATGCGGCGCGGATGGTGCGCCTTGGACACCCAGCGCCAATCTGGGGCTGAGTGTCGGCACGGGCGGTGTCAGCACCGGCGCCAGTCTGGGTGCCTCGAACGGGACCGTATCGGTCGGGGTTGGTATCTGATGCGGCCTGTTTTTCTTTTGTTGGCAATTTGGGGTGCCATTCACCCGATGTATTATTTCATCAGCTGGTTTGTGGCCGAAGGCTGGAGCCTTGGCGCGATGGTTGATGCATGGCACGTGAATGCCGCCACAAGCGGGCTGGTCTGGGATCTGACCATTGCGGCGGTAACCCTGACAGTCTGGATTATTTTCGAGGCGTACCGATCCAAGAACTGGCTGAGCCTGATCGCGATCCCCGCCACCTTTTGTATCGGTGTCAGTTGCGGTTTGCCGCTTTATCTGTATCTGCGTGACCGCATCGTTTATGCCCGCGACAAAAGAGAAGTCCGCGTCTAGGACCGCAAATCAGGGTTGGTCTTTGCCCGCGATCTGATATGTCGGTGGCTGGCTTTGGACAAGGATCGCTGGCTTGGATCATTTTCTTTATCGTGACGGTGCGCTTTATGCTGAAGACGTACCCGTGTCCGAGATTGCGGCGGCTGTCGGCACCCCGTTTTATGTGTACTCCACCGCGACCCTGAAACGGCATTTCACCTTGTTTGACGAAGCGCTGGGCTGGACAGATCACCTTGTCTGCTTTGCGATGAAATCCCTGTCCAATCAGGCGGTGATCAAGCTTTTGGGCGATGCCGGTGCTGGCATGGATGTGGTGTCGGGCGGTGAGTATATGCGCGCCAAGGCCGCAGGCGTTCCCGGTGACCGCATCGTGTTTTCGGGTGTGGGCAAGACCGCCGATGAAATGCGTCTGGCGATTGAAGGCGGGATTCGCCAGTTCAACGTCGAAAGCGAGCCCGAGATGGTCGTGCTGGATCAGGTTGCCCGATCCCTTGGCACGGTCGCGCCGATCACGATCCGCGTGAACCCCGACGTTGACGCAAAGACCCATGCCAAGATCGCCACGGGCAAATCCGAAAACAAGTTCGGCATCCCGATCAGCCGCGCCCGTGAGGTCTATGCGATGGCCGGTGGATTGTCCGGCCTGAAGGTGATCGGAATTGATGTGCATATCGGATCGCAGCTGACCGAACTGGCCCCCTTTGAAGCGGCCTATCGCAAGGTGGCGGAACTGACCGAGCAGTTGCGCGCCGATGGTCACGCGATCACGCGCCTTGATCTGGGTGGCGGCTTGGGGATTCCCTATGCCCGTTCCAACGAAGCCCCACCTTTGCCGACAGATTATGGTGCGCTCATTCAGCGCACCGTCGGGCATCTGGGCTGCGAGATCGAGATCGAACCGGGCCGGTTGATTTCGGGTAATGCGGGCCTGATGGTGTCCAAGGTGATCTATGTGAAATCAGGTGAAGACCGTGATTTCCTGATCCTTGACGGCGCCATGAACGATCTGATCCGTCCAGCCATGTACGACGCATGGCATGATATTATCCCAGTAAAAGAGCCTGCACCGGGTGCCGCGCCTGCAAAATACGATATTGTCGGGCCTGTTTGCGAAAGCGGCGATACTTTTGCGAAAGGGCGTGAAATGCCCGCGGTGCAAGCGGATGATCTGGTCGCTTTCCGCTCTGCCGGGGCCTATGGTGCGGTGATGGCGTCAGAGTATAACTCGCGCCCTTTGATCCCCGAGGTGCTGGTGGACAAAGATCAATTTGCAGTTATCCGCGCACGCCCTACCTATGAAGATATGATTGCACGCGATACGCTGCCGGTGTGGCTGGAATAGACAAAGCCCCGTCATATTGGCCCGTGGCGCAGAGAATGGGAGATATCCGCTGAAGGACCCGCACGACCCGATGCGCCATTTGCGTTTGCCTGTTGCCGCCACCCGCGCCGGGATGGTGGCCGAACAGGTTGTGCGCGCGTTCTGGCCGTTCTGGACGGCGGTTTTCCTGATCCTTGCCCCTTTGATGATGGGCTGGCAGGACAGTCTGCCGCTCGAGGTGTTCTGGGCGGGAAGCGTTGTGTCGCTCATCGCGCTGGTCGCAACGCTTGTCTGGGGTATACGCCGGTTCCGGATGCCATCTGCCGCCGCTGCGGTGGCCCGCGTGGACGCCGCTTTGCCCGGGCGTCCGATTGCGGCTATTGCAGATACGCAGGCAATTGGCGGTGGCGATGCCGCATCCGAGGCCGTCTGGCAGGCCCATATCGCGCGGATGGCCGAAAAGACCAAAGAGGCCCGCGCTGTTGAACCGGATTTGCGGATCTCTGACCGCGATCCCTATGGTATCCGCTTTATCGCGCTATTGTTTTTTGTTGCCGCGCTCATGTTCGGGTCGCTGTTCCGTGTCAGCTCTGTGGGCGATATGGTCGCGGGGGGTGAACAGACACTTGTCACCGGTCCCGTCTGGGAAGGCTGGGTCGAGCCGCCGGCCTATACGGGGCGTCCATCGCTTTACCTCAATGATGTGCCTGCGGGACCCTTGCGTGTGCCGACCGGCAGCCAGATTACCTTGCGGCTTTATGGGGAGGTCGGCGCGCTGACCGTGGCCGAAACCGTTTCGGGGCGGGTTGAAGATATAGGCGCGGCCTCGGATGCCCAGCAGCAGTTCACGATCACACAGTCCGGCACCCTGACGATCAGTGGTGATACCACAACGACATGGGAGGTGACGGCAGTTGCTGACGATTCCCCGTCTGTTGATCTGACTGGACCAATCGAAGCGGATGCGATGGGCGAACTGTCGCAGCCTTTTGCCGCATTTGATGACTATGGAGTCGAGACTGGCACGGCGACGATCGCGCTTGATCTGGCGGCCGTGGACCGCAGTCATGGTCTGGCGATTGATCCTGATCCGATCGAACCGCTGGTGCTGGATTTGCCGATGCCCTTTACAGGGGACCGGACCGATTTTGAAGAATTCCTGATCGACAACCTGAGCGAACACCCGCTGGCCAATTTGCCGGTCACGCTGCAATTGAGTGTGACAGATGCCGCCGGACAGACGGGCACCACCGCTCCAGAGCCTCTGATCTTGCCAGGCCGCCGGTTTTTCCAACCTTTCGCGAAAGCCGTGATCGAGCAGCGCCGCGATCTGATGTGGTCAAAGGCCAACGCGCCGCGCATCAACCAGATTTTGCGCGCTGTGTCGCACCGCCCCGAAGGTTTGTTTTCGAACGAAACGACATACCTGCGTTTGCGGACCATCATCCGCCGCATGGATAACTTTGCGATGCTTGGCACTTTGACCGATGAAGGCCAGGCTGAAATCGTCGAGGCCCTTTGGGATCTTGCGATCCAGCTGGAAGATGGCCGTCTGGCCGATGCCCGCGAGCGGTTGCGCCGTGCGCAAGAACGCTTGGCCGAGGCGATGCGCGACGGGGCATCCGATGAAGAGATTGCCGAACTGATGCAGGAATTGCGCGAGGCGACCGATGATTACCTGCGCATGCTGGCCGAACAGGCAGAGCCTTCGGATGGGACAGATCAGGCCGACAGTGGCCAGCAGGGCCAGCAGATGGGCATGGACGAACTGCAAGCCCTGATGGACCGCATCGAAGAACTGATGCAGGAAGGCCGGATGGCCGAGGCGCAAGAGCTGATGGAGCAGCTCAACCAGATGATGGAAAACATGCGCGTCACCCAAGGCGAGGGCGGAGACGGTCCGCAAACACCCGGCCAGCAATCTATGCAGGATCTGGCGGAGACGCTGCGCGAACAAGAGGACCTATCCGACGACAGCTTTAGCGAGTTGCAGGAACAGTTTGGTCAAGGCCAAGATGGTCAACAGCAGCAACAAGGCCAGCAGGGTCAACAAGGACAAGAGGGTCAGGAACCCGGCCAGTCCCAGGGCCAGCAGGGGCAGGACGGTGACCAGCCCGGACAGGGCGGCCAGCAGGGGCAGGGTCAGGGTGTCGGCGAGAACAGCCAAAGCGGCGATCAACGTGACGATGGCGCGGGCGGTGAAGGCGACCAGCGCAGCCTTGCGCAGCGCCAAGAAGCCCTGCGTCAGGAATTGCAACGCCAGCGTGACGGATTGCCCAATCTGGATGGCGAAGCCGGTGACATTGCCCGCAGATCGCTGGACCGTGCCGAGGGTGCGATGGAAGGGGCCGAGGATGCTCTGCGCCAGGGCGATCTGGCCGAAGCCATCGACCAGCAGGCCGAGGCGATGGACGCCTTGCGCAACGGCATGCGGGAACTGGGGCAGGCCTTGGCCGAAAACCAGACAGGCCAGCCCGGGCAAGGGACCGAACAAGGCGAAGCTGCCGGTCGTCCCAATACCGGACAGCGCGATCCTTTGGGCCGCGAAATGGGCAACACAGGCCAGTTGGGCACCGATCAGGAGCTTTTGGGCGGTGAAGACGTCAACCGCCGCGCCGAAGAACTGCTGGACGAGATCCGCCGCCGGTCCGCCCAGCAAAGCCGCCCCGAAATCGAACGTGATTATCTCCGCCGCTTGCTAGAGCAGTTCTAGGCAGGAAGCCCTGTCAGGCTTGCCGCAGATCACTCTGCGAAAAGCCCGCCAATCAAATTGTTCAAAGATATCCGCAACTGATCGACCGTATTCACGTAATCCGCCATAAACCCGCGGGTTTGCGGCAGGTTCTCGGTGATCAGATTGGCAAAGAAATAGGGTGCGATCAGGATCACAAAGAGGATCAGGACAAGAAAGAAACCCCTGCGAAACCCGCTGCGCTGGACGGCTTCGCTTTTTTCGGCTTCTGTCAGGCCAGAGGTATCATGCGCTTCGGCGCGTGCGCGCAGTACCGCGTTGATTTCGGCAATGTCCGGAATTGATTTGGCGCTGCTCTGCGCGCCAGACTTTGCCGCCGCCGCCGCCGCCGCTGCATTTGCCTTGGCGGCAAGGGTGCCGCCTTCGGCTTCGGTCATCTGCGCAATCCGTTTACGGGTCACATCGGCATCGACGGCTTGCGCCGCTTTGGTGTCTTGCGTCATCGGGGGCTTGGCTGCCCCGCTTCCCGGGATCGCTTTTGGTGCAGCGCCACCCATGGATGCCTCTTCGCGCAGGATGCTTGCGACGGCATCGTCCAGCGCCTTGCGCGGCGGTTCGGACGGGGCAGGGGATGCCTGCGCTTTGGCAGCATCATCGCTGTCCTGGGATGCTTCTGCTTTGGGCAAGCTGCGCGAGAGGATGCGCGATGCGTCACGCCCTGCAACAACCGGCTTTTCGGTTTGAAACCAGGTTTGCTGGCAGCTTGAACATTGCACGTCACGACCGCCCGGCGGGATCGCCTCGTTAGCAACGTCATACTGAGCCTCGCAATTAGGGCAAATGAGCCTCATCATACCATTCCTTCTGCCCGGCCTACTTACACTATTGTTTTTATAGCCAAGTCCAATCTAGCAATGACTGCGCCAAACGCAAAGGATTTGCTCGTGTACATGTGTGTGGCGATTGAAACCTGTTGCAGTTTTGGGCAGAAGAGCGGTGTAGCACAGAGGAAATGATGTGATTGAACTCGATAAAGTGTCTTATGGATACGGCGATACGGCGCTTTTTTCTCAGTTATCTCTGACACTTGCGCCCGGTTCGTTTCATTTTCTGACAGGACCCTCGGGCGCGGGAAAGACGACACTTCTGCGCTTGTGCTATGCCGATTTGCGCGCAACCGCGGGGAAAGTCCGCGTTTTCGGGCAGGATACGGCAGCGCTGGATCGGGATGCAGTGGCAATGGCACGCCGACGCATTGGTGTCGTGCATCAGGATTGCCAGTTCCTTGACCACCTCAGTATCGCCGAGAATATCGCCCTGCCACTGGCGGTTTCTGGCCGTGAACAAGAGATTTCCAGCAATCTGCAAGAGCTGCTCAACTGGGTCGGTCTGGGCCCGCAGGCGCACCAGTTACCACCCCAGTTATCCGGCGGAGAACGCCAGCGCGCCGCCCTTGCCCGCGCGGTTATCGTATCCCCCGAGATCATCATCGCGGACGAACCCACAGGCAATGTGGATTGGGAGATGTCCCAGCGGTTACTGAGCCTGCTGGTGGAGTTGAACAAGATGGGCAAGACGATCCTGATTGCCACCCATGACCTTGGGATGATCCGGTCGATGAAATCCGATGTGAGCGCGCGCGTGCTGCGGCTCAAGGATGGGGAATTGATGCAGGCGGGGTCAGAGCTGTGAGGGCATTTCTTGATTTGATCGTTGGCGATCCGCAGGCGGACCGCGCTGTGCCGCCGACCGGCACCACCGCCCGCCTGACAGTGTTTGTTGCGGCGGTCATGGCGTTTCTGGCGGTCTTTGCCCTTGCCGTATCGCTGACCACCACGCGTATGGCGGATATCTGGGCCGAGGAACTAGCGCAGTCTGCCACACTGCGCCTGCCCGCTGATCCCGCCACTGCCGATGCGCTGCTGGAATCCGCGCTTGACGTGCTGCAAACGACACCGGGGATCAGCCGTGTCCGTGCGCTTTCTGACGCCGAACAAAAGGCCCTGCTGGAGCCGTGGTTCGGCCCCGATCTGCCCATCGAAGCGCTGCCTGTGCCGCAGCTGATCGAGATCGTGGCGGATGGTGACGGCTATGATGCGGACGGGTTGCGCGCCCGTCTGACAGCGCAAGTGCCCGGCGCGATCCTTGATGATCATACCGCATGGCGCGCGCCATTGGTGCAGGCTGCGGCCCGTGTCCGCCTGATCAGCGGTGTGGTGATCTTGCTGATTGCCGCAACTGTCGCTGCGATGATCACCTTGGCGGCGCAGGCCTCGCTTGCGGCCAATGCGCAGGTGATCCGTGTGTTGCGGCTGGTGGGTGCCAAGGATGTCTATATCGCCCGCGCGTTCGTCCGTCGCTTTACGATCCGCGCAGGTGGCGGGGCTGTCGCAGGGTCTCTGCTGGGCATTCTTGCCTTGCAGTTCATGCCACAGGGCGAGGCTCCGGGAAGCCTTT
>CAYGMX010000130.1:0-7350 GCA_964351055.1 uncultured Loktanella sp.
GACCCTTGGCGTCCAGTTCTGCTATGGCCTTTTCGATCAGGCCTGTGCCGTAAAGGGATTTTTCCGAATAGAAACTGTCCATTGTCACGCCAAGCTGCGCCAGATCGGCGCGGATCAGGTCCATCATGGCATCGGTCGCAAAACTGCGCACCTCATCAAGCCAGACATCTTCACCCTTGCCGATGTAGGCATCGCCGGCTTTGGCTTTCAAGGCTTCGCCGACCTCGATCAGATAGTCCCCGGGATAGCTGCCTTCGCGCCAGTCCACGGACAGATCGTGTGCCTCAAGATACCGCAGATACACCGACCGCGCGAGCACATCGACCTGCGCGCCGCCATCGTTGATGTAATACTCCTTGGTCACCTCAAAGCCCGCGTAATCCAGAAGCCGCGCCAGCGCATCGCCAAAGACAGCGCCGCGCGTATGCCCCACATGCAGCGGCCCTGTCGGGTTGGCCGACACATACTCAACCAGCATCTTCTGGCCCTGCCCCAGCGTGGATTGACCGTAGGCGGGGTCCTTGAGCACAGCCGTGACCACGCTTTGCCAGACCTGAGGCACCAAGCGCAGATTCAGAAAACCGGGGCCTGCGACCTCGGCCACGGCGATCTGTGGATCTTCTAGCAACTTGGCCGCAAGCGCCTCTGCGATGGCGCGCGGGTTCATAGCCGCAGGTTTTGCCAGCACCATCGCGGCATTGGTCGCCATATCACCGTGCGCTGCATCGCGTGGCGGTTCCACCGTCACAGCATGCATGGCAAGGCCTTGGGGCAAAGTGCCTTCGGTGACCATCTGGTCAAGGCAGGCCAGAACACGGGTACGGATATCGGCAAAAAGGTTCATTCTTGTTCCAGAAATAGGGGTCGCGACGGGTTTACCACCTGCATCCCAAGGGGCAAGCAGACTTTTGGAAAAAGTCGGCGCCAGACCGGTCAGCCCCATGCCGAAAGGTCAATTCCCGTCGATCACCCCTGCGGGAATATCCTCGCCGCCGATCAGACGTTTATGTTCCTGAATGGCAAAGCGGTCTGTCATGCCTGCGATATAGTCGGACACGATCCGCGCCAGCGCAGTCCGGTCCGGCGCATCTGCCACATCCTTGCGCCACTGTTTGGGCAATTCACCGGTGTTTTCCATGAAAAACGGGAAAAGGTCGTTGACCATTTTCGTCACCACAATCCGCATTTCCAGCACCGCAGGGGCGCGGTACATCCGCTCGAACAGAAATTGCCGGATCACCTTCAGATCTGTCCAAAGGTCCGGCGAAAACTGCACCATCATCCTTCCGGCATGCCTTACATCATGCACCGATGCCGGGGCGCAGTCCGCCAGATTGCGGCGGCTGACGGCAATCACATCCTCGACCAGCACGCCAAAGAACCGGCGCAGCGCCTCGTGGCGGCGGCGATAATAGTTGAGATCGGGGTATTTCGCATCGACCCGCGCAAAGCAGTCGCGCAGGATCGGCATTTCGGCCAGTTCATCGGTGCTGAACAGTTCCGCCCGCAAGCCGTCATGCAGGTCGTGATTGTTATAGGCGATATCGTCGGCAAGTGCCGCCGCCTGCGCCTCGGCACTTGCGTGGGTGTGCAGTTCCAGATCGTGGCGGGCGTTGTATTCGGCCAGCGCCCAAGGGATATCGCCTGTCACCGGCCCGTTATGCTTTGCGATCCCTTCAAGGCTTTCCCATGTCAGGTTCAGCCCGTCCCATTCGGCATAATGCCGTTCTAGGTTGGTGACGATCCGCAACGCCTGCGCATTGTGGTCGAACCCGCCATAGGGTTTCATCAAGGCATCCAGTGCCTCTTCTCCGGTGTGGCCAAAGGGGGTGTGCCCCAGATCATGGGCCAAGGCGACGGCTTCGGTCAGTTCCACGTTTAGATCAAGAGCGGCTGCCACCGTGCGCGCCACTTGCGCCACCTCGATGGAATGGGTCAGCCGCGTGCGGAAATAATCGCCTTCGTGTTCGATGAACACTTGGGTCTTGTGTTTCAGCCGCCGAAAGGCGCTGGCGTGAATGATCCTGTCCCTGTCGCGCTGAAAGGGCGAGCGGAAGGCGCTTTCTTCTTCCGGATAAAGCCGCCCCCGCGCATGCGCAGGATCGGTTGCATAGGGCGCTGCCATCGTGATTTGCCTGTCTTGTCGCTTTTGCCTAGCATCCCTATATTGCAACTGTAACAGAACTGATAGGGCTGCACATGTTTACCGTCCCACCCAAAGTCACCACGCGCGCATTCGAGCGGCTTGCCGAAATCGGTGCCTCGGCCCAAGGCAAGGCCCTGCGCATCGCGGTTGAAGGTGGCGGCTGTTCGGGCTTTCAGTACGAAATCGATCTGGACGAGGCCAAAGACGATGATCTGGTCCTGTCTGAAAAGGGCGAAAAAGTTGTGATCGACAGCATCTCCCTGCCGTTCCTTGCGGACGCTGTGATTGATTTCAGTGAAGAACTGATCGGCGCGCGGTTTGTGATCAATAATCCCAATGCGACATCGTCGTGTGGGTGTGGCACGTCCTTTTCGATGTAGAAGATGACTTGGGATGAGGTTTGCAAATTTGCGCTGAACTTTCCCGAAGTGTCACGTGCAATTTCTTACAACGAACCATCACTGAAATTCCGCAAAAGCCTTATCACACGGTTGCGTCAGGCAGATGAAAGTATCGTTTTGCTTGATATACCTGAGCCGGAACGGGAAATGCTACTTTCGGTTGCGCCGCAAGTTTATTTTGTCGAACAGCATTACCTTGCGTACGATATCGTACTGGCCAGGCTCGGGAAGACGACCCTGCCGGATATCGCTCCGCTAATCGAACGGCGATGGCGCAATGTTGCCCCCAAACAGATGGTCAAACTACGTGACCTGTGACATTGGTTGTGCTGGATCGGGTCGTCTGGGACACGGGTTTGAAAATGAGGCCGTCATATGAAAATCGCGACTTTCAACATCAATGGCGTCAAAGCCCGGATCGAAGCGCTGACCGCTTGGCTTGACGCCACGCAGCCCGATGTCGCGGTCCTGCAAGAGATCAAATCGGTCGACGAAGGTTTCCCCCGCGAGATATTCGAGGACATGGGCTATAATGTCGAAACCCATGGCCAGAAGGGATTTAACGGGGTCGCGATCCTGTCGAAATTCCCGCTGGAGGATGTGACCCGCGGCCTGCCCGGTGGCGCGGGCACAGGCCGCGAAGGTGCGGATGATGAAGAGGCCCGCTACATTGAGGCCACTGTTGTGGGCCTCAAAGCAGTCCGTATCTGTGGCCTGTATCTGCCCAATGGAAACCCCGCACCGGGGCCGAAGTTTGATTATAAACTGCGCTGGATGGCGCGGCTTCGGGACCGCGCAGCAGAACTTTTGGCACATGAAGAAACAGCGTTACTGTGCGGAGATTACAATATTATTCCGCAATCCGAGGATGCCGCACGCCCCGATGCATGGCGCGATGATGCCCTGTTTCGCCCTGACAGTCGCGCGGCCTTCCAACAGATCGTGAACCTTGGCTATACCGAGGCCTTCCGCGCGCGGACGGCGGGCGCCGGCCATTATTCATTCTGGGATTATCAGGCCGGTGCATGGGAAAAGAACAACGGCATCCGCATCGACCACTTTCTGCTGACCCCGCAATGTGCCGATCTGCTCAACGATTGCTGGATCGAAAAAGACCTGCGTGCCCGCGACAAACCGTCGGACCATGTCCCCGTTTGGGTTGACCTTGCCGCGTAATCTTTGAACACTTGCCCTTTGACCACAAGGCGAGTGTTCATGCGCATCCTGCTGATTTCCTTTTTTCTTCTTGCCACAGGCTTTGCCGCCACCGCCTCGGCACAGTGTCGGATCAGTGTGGAGGGCACGGCCTGCGTGTCTGTCCCGCAACCGCTGACCCCTACCCCCAGCCCTGTCGAGATCGGAGAGGTACTGGAGCGTGGCGCCTATTCGATGATGATGAACTCCCGCTATTACGGCCTGCCTGCGGTCACTGACGGCTGGGTCTATATGCGGATCGAGGATGAAATCTACCGTGTTGACTGGCTGTCGCATGAGGTGCTGGAACAGGTCACGCATCTGGCGAACCGGAACTGGTAGGATTTAAGCGGTCACATCGTGATCATAAAGCCAAGCCAGTCTGTTCAGAAACGCATCAGGCGCAAGACGGCCCAAGGTGCGCAGCCCCGCATGGGCGATTAGCCGTCTTGCCCCTGACAGATGATAGTTGCGCGCATTGCTGTTGGCTGCCGCAATCGCCCTGACGACCCGCGCGCGCCGTAATGCCTGATAGCGCTGCAACCCGTTGTCCAGCGATCGGTCTTCATCACAGCAGCGGGCCAGCACATAGGCGTCCTCGATTGCGAGATTGGCACCCTGCGCCAAAAACGGCAGTGTGGGATGCGCGGCATCGCCCAAGAGCGCGATGGACCCCATCCGCCATGCACCAGCAACCGGATGCCGGAACAGACCCCAAAGCCGGACCTGTTCGACATCGCCAAGAATGCTTTTGACCTGCCAGCCACAATCGGCAAAGGCCTTGCGCAGATTGCCCGGATCATCGGCGTGGTGCCAGCCTTCTTCAGCCCACTGGCTGCGTTCCTGCACCGCCACAATATTCAACCGCCCGTTGGGCAAGGGGTAAGTCACCAGATGACGCCCCGGTGCCATCCAGACCCGCGCGACCGAATCGGGGTTTTCGGCCTTGATCGTGGCCCGCCATGCGACCTGTCCGGTAAAGAACGGCGGGGCGGGTTTGTTGATTGTCCCGCGCACCACGGACCGTAGCCCATCGGCCCCGATGGTCAGCGCCGGACGCACCCGCGCCCCCTTGACCACAAAGCTGCCGTCATGGTCCAGATCGGCGATCTTTGTGTCCAAGACAACCTTGACACCTGATGCGGCACAGCCGCGCGCAAGAATATCGATCAGGGCAGCACGGTGAAAGAACCGGTAAGGCGGATTTTGGCGGGACAGATCGAACCGCGCGATTTGCGCACTTGAGACCGCATCCATCGGGATCACCGCCTGCGCCGTGATCCCCGAGGCTGCAAGCGCCTTGTCGATCCCCAGCGTGTCAAGCGCACGCGCCCCGTTCGGCGTGATTTGCAGGCCGGCGCCCACTTCGGTCAAGGCAGGCGCCTGCTCGTAAACGGTCACATCAGCGCCCCTGCGCGCAAAGGCGAGGGCTGCAGCCAGCCCACCGATCCCGCCACCGATGATGGCAACATCGCGCCCTGCGTTATGGTGCACCTCAGTCGTCGCGGTGGACCTTTTCGCGGCGTTCGTGACGCTCTTGCGCCTCAAGGCTCATGGTCGCGATCGGGCGCGCATCCAGCCGCTTGAGCGAGATCGGCTCGCCTGTGATTTCGCAATAGCCGTATTCACCATCGTCGATCCGGCGCAAAGCAGCGTCGATCTTGCTGACCAGCTTGCGCTGGCGGTCACGCGTGCGCAGTTCCAGCGCGCGGTCGGTTTCTTCTGACGCGCGGTCGGCAATATCGGGGATGTTGCGGGTCTGGTCTTTCATGCCGGCAACCGTGTCGCGGCTGTCTTCAAGCAGCTCTGCTTTCCAGACCAGCAGTTTGCGGCGGAAGTATTCCGTCTGACGTTCGTTCATGAACGGTTCGTCATCGGCAGGATGGTAGTTATCAGCAATAAAGACTTCAGCTTTCATCGTCATTCCCTTGTGCTCCCAACGCCAAGACTCACCAACCTTGGCGTCGTTACCCCGATTTTGACGCGGGTTTACTCCGTTGCCTTGCCGCTGTCACCCCCCCAAATGGCCCGCACCACAAGGTGTTGATGATCCCCCGCGACCTGCTAGGTTGCCTATCAAATCAAAGGGTTCATGATGATGCGCTTTACCGGCACCGACGACTACATCGCCACTGACGACCTGACCATGGCGGTCAACGCGGCGGTGACGCTGGAACGCCCCCTTTTGGTTAAGGGTGAACCCGGAACCGGTAAGACAGAGCTTGCCCGTCAGGTCAGTGCGGCCCTCGGGCTGCCGATGATCGAATGGCACATCAAGTCCACGACCAAAGCGCAGCAGGGCCTTTACGAATATGATGCAGTCAGCCGGTTGCGCGACAGCCAGTTGGGTGATGCCCGTGTGCATGATGTGGCCAATTACATCAAGAAAGGCAAGCTCTGGCAGGCCTTCGGGGCGGAGGGCAAGGTTGTCTTGCTGATCGACGAGATCGACAAGGCCGATATCGAATTCCCCAACGACCTTCTGCAAGAGCTCGACCGGATGGAATTCCATGTCTACGAAACCGGCCAGACCGTCAGCGCGATCCACCGCCCTATCGTCATCATCACATCCAACAACGAAAAAGAGTTACCTGACGCGTTTCTGCGCCGCTGCTTTTTTCACTATATCCGCTTTCCCGACATCGACACGCTGCGCCGGATCGTGGAGGTGCATCATCCCGGGATCAAGGATGCGCTGCTCACCACAGCGCTCACCCAGTTCTACGAAGTCCGCGAGACCGCAGGCCTCAAGAAAAAGCCATCGACCTCCGAAGTGCTGGACTGGCTCAAACTGCTCTTGGCCGAGGATCTGACCGCCGAAGACCTCAAACGCGACGGGGCGAACGCCTTGCCAAAATTGCACGGCGCCTTGCTCAAGAACGAACAGGACGTGCATCTGTTTGAACGACTGGCTTTCATGGCGCGCGGTCAGCGCTAGGTCTTATGCAAGCACAGCTAATTGACTGGCCCTTACCTGAAACGCCGCTATGGTCAGTGCATCACGAAAAAAGAGCCGTCAGAGATGAACACCGCAGCCCCCGTTACCATCCGCCCCCTGCGCCGCGACGATCACGTCGCATGGCGGGCGCTTTGGACGGCCTATCTGACATTTTACGACTCAACCCTGCCCGATGCCATTTATGAAAGCACCTTCGCCCGACTGTTGGGCGATGATCCGCAGGACTACAGTTGTCTGATTGCCGAACAGAACGGGGCGCCTGTCGGCCTTGCCCACTACCTGTTTCACCGCCATTGCTGGCGCATCGAGAATGTGTGCTACCTGCAGGATCTTTATGCAGACCCCGCCGTGCGCGGCACCGGTGTCGGACGCAAACTGATCGAGGCTGTTTATGCGGCGGCTGATGTGGCGGGGGCCCCTGCCGTTTACTGGATGACCCAAAACGGAAACCACACCGCCCGGCAGCTTTATGACCGCGTGGGCCGGTTGACCGACTTCATCAAGTACCAGCGCCCAGCATGAGGGTATTTGCCGCGTTCGTCTTGTGTTTAGCTGCGGCCTGCGCGCAAGTCCCTTCCTCACCAGAGCCGATCCGGCTTGATTTTCCGCCAATGCAAAGCTTTGCCGCCGCAAGCCCCGGCCCGTCGACC
>CAYGMX010000131.1:0-7291 GCA_964351055.1 uncultured Loktanella sp.
GCCTTGGCACCTCTCTTTGTTGGGACAGCGGTTGCCATCAAGCTGGACAGCAAAGGCCCTGTCTTCTTCAAACAAACCAGTATCGGCAAGGATGGCAAACCATTCTCGATGTACAAATTCCGGTCGATGACAACCGATGCCGAAAAGCGCCGTGCAGAGCTGCTGGCAACTTCGGACCGCGAGGGCATCTGCTTCAAGTCGCGCAACGATCCGCGCATCACCCGTGTGGGGCGGATCATCCGCCGTTTGTCAATCGACGAATTGCCCCAGATATTCAACGTCTTGCGCGGGGAAATGGCCATCGTTGGGCCGCGACCTGCCCTGCCTTCGGAAGTCGCAGCCTACCCTGCACGGGCCTATGGCCGTCTGACCGTGAAACCCGGCATCACAGGTGTCTGGCAGGTGTCTGGCCGCGCAGAGATCGGGTTTGAGCAGATGATCGACATGGATCTTGCCTATGCCAAATCACGCACCGTGCTGCTTGATATCATCCTGATCGCAATGACCTTTCGCGCCGTCATCTCTGGCCGCGGCGCTCACTAATCAACATTTTCAGATAAACCAAGGAACCTAGACATGACACATATCCGCAAAGCCGTCTTCCCTGTCGCTGGCATGGGCACACGTTTTCTGCCTGCAACGAAATCCATCCCCAAAGAGATGCTGCCGCTGGTTGATCGCCCGTTGATCCAATACGCCGTGGATGAAGCGCGCGAAGCAGGGATCGAACAGTTCATCTTTGTCTCTGCTGCCGGAAAGGGCGCGCTGGAAGACTATTTCGACACCGCCGCCACGCTGGAAAACCGCCTGCAGGCCGCAGGCAAGAAAGACGCACTTGCCGCACTCGAGCGGGCACGGATGCCCGAAGGCGCGCTGACGATCCTGCGGCAGGCCAACCCCCTGGGCCTGGGTCACGCCGTGCGCCAAGCCCGCCAGCTGATTGGCAACGAGCCTTTTGCCGTGCTGCTGCCCGATGATGTGATCAAAGGCGCGCCCGGCGCGCTCAAGCAGATGGTGCAGGCCCATGCGCAGGTTGGTGGCCATATGGTTGCAACGATGGACGTGCCCCGTGCGGCGACAAGCGCCTACGGTGTTCTGGACATCGCACGCGAAAAAGGCCGGATCGCCTATGCCCGTGGTATGGTCGAAAAGCCGCGTGCCGATGTGGCACCATCCACAAAGGCTGTGATCGGACGCTACATTCTGGAGGCCGCGATTTTTGACCGTCTTGGCAGCCTGCGTCCCGGCGCGGGCGGTGAATTGCAACTGACCGACGCCATCAATGCCGATGTTGAAACCGTCGGTGTGACCGGCTTCAGCTTTGAAGGCGAGCGGTTCGACTGCGGATCGGTCCAAGGGTTTGTCCAAGCAACCGCTGCCTTTGCGCTGGACCGGCCAGAATTGCGCGACGCGTTTGAAATGTTCCTTTCAAACCGGATCACCCAGCATCAAATGGCGGCCTGAACCGGCAAACCTATCCGAAAGGGTAGGTCAATATCCCGATGCCCGCATGCGGGATCACGCGCTGCATGGCATAGGAATGGCAACTCACTTAAGGAGAAACCCCGTGTTTGAACGCCTCTTAAAGCTGACCTTGGGTCTGGCTGCCGCAATCGGCATCGCCGCAACCGCGACTGCGCAAGAGATCGCCGCACCGCAGGGCGAAGTTGTCCTTACGGTCACCGGCAACATTGCCGTGACCAATGCCGATGGCGCGTTGATCCTTGATCGCGCGGGGCTGGCCGCGATTGGCTCGCAGCGCTTCGAGACATCAACCATCTGGACAGACGGTGTGCACAGTTTTGAAGGAGTGCCTTTGCAAGCGCTGACCGCGTTTCTGGGCGTTGAGGACGGTATCTTGTTCGCCACGGCCATCAACGACTATACGGTCGAAATTCCTGTCACCGATGCCGTCGCGAACGGCCCGATCATCGCCTATTTGATGGACGGCGAAGAAATGTCGGTACGTGACAAGGGCCCTTTGTGGATTGTCTATCCCTATGACAGTTCCGCTGACTACCGCTCGGAAGTGATTTACTCGCGGAGCATCTGGCAACTCGACAGGATCGAAGTCGTCAAGTAACCCCTTAGGAGCGAACTACACCAATGCGTTCGAAAGGGGTGGATATGCGGATCGCCGCACCTCAAAAGCCAACAACCCGCCACGCCTTTGGCGCTCTGGCGGGTCTTTTGGCCTGTATCGCGATCGGCTTCTTGTCCTATGATGTCACCCAGAAGATACGCCTTCTGGGGTCGGCCAGTTCCGACAACGTGCAATGGTCGCTGACCCAGACCGAAGTGGAGTTTCTGGAGCTCCAGAACCAGATCAAAGCTGATCAGGTCGACCTTTCGGAATTGCGCCAAAAGTTCGACGTGTTCTACAGCCGCATAACGATGGTCAACCGCGCGACCGTATTTTCAGAGCTCCGCACAAGCGAGATATCAAGCGCACATCTTGACGCAATCACCGCTTTTCTTGAAGAAACCGTCAGTCTGATTGACGCTGAAGACGCGGTGCTGCGGGCCAGCCTGCCAGCGCTCGCCGAAAGCACGGACCAGCTAAGACCAATCGTGCGCGCGATGAGTTTGTCGGGGCTAAGGTTGTTCGCCCAAAACGCCGATGCACAGCGTCAGGCCGTGGTCCGCACACTGACAGAACTTGCAATTGCCTTGTCCGGCCTGATCGGTGCCTTGGCGCTTTCCAGTCTTTTTCTCTATCAGTTAAACGTCCGGATCACCAATCGCGAACGCGAGAAAAGACAGACCGCCGCGCGCATGGACACGGTTATGGCCACATCGCTTGATGGGGTGATCATCAGCGATGGTGAGGGGCGCATTCTGGAGTTCAACCCCGCCGCCGAAACCATCTTTGGACATAGGATCGAAGATGTCCGCGGCATGGAGATCGGCAAGGTTATCGTCCCTGATCACATGCGCGCCAGTCATGATGCAGGGATGGAACGTATGCGGCAGGGTGGAAAGAAGCATGTGGTGGGCAAGGGCCGCGTCAAACTGGATGCCAAGCGGGCGAATGGTGACATTTTTCCGGTTGAGCTGGCCTTGCAGTCCGCGACCACTGACCAAGGCGAGATCTTTATCGCTTTCCTGCGTGATATCTCTGTGCGCGTTGCCGCCGAAGCAGAGCTTGTCGCCGCCCGCGACAAGGCGATGGCGAGCGAAAAGATGAAGACCGATTTTCTGGCGACCATGAGCCACGAGATACGCACGCCGCTCAACGGCCTGCTTGGTAACATGAGCCTGCTGCGTGACACGCCGCTGACCAATCTGCAGGATCGCTATGTCGGTTACATGGAATCCTCTGGCAGGCTCTTGATGAGCCATATTTCGGATGTGCTCGACATCACCCGCTATGATGCGGGCAAGCTGAACACCTTGAACGCCCCGATGAATATCTCTGCCTTGTTGCAAGACATTATCGACAATCAAAGCAGCACGGCATCCAGAAACGAAACCAGACTGGAATGGGGTTGGGACGGCGCACCGCTGCACTGGATCAATTCGGACTATGACCGCCTTCAGCATGTCATGATGAACCTGATCGGCAATGCCGTGAAGTTCACCAAGAGGGGCAAGGTTTCGGTCACCTTACGCAAGATCAGCGAAAACGACGAAGATCAATTGCACATCGAGATTGCCGATACCGGTCCGGGTATTCCCGAGGATCTTGCGCTGCGTATCTTTGATGACTTCGTCACCGGAAACACAGCCTATGACCGCGAAGTCGGTGGCACGGGTCTGGGCCTGAGCATCGCCAAACGGTTTGTGACCGCTCTGGGTGGCCAGATAGGTCTTAATAGTGTGGTCGGTAAAGGCAGCACATTCTGGGTGCGGCTTCCCGTCATGCCCGCCGACGCCCCGCAAGGAGCAGATACCGCGCACGACCCCAAGGCCCCGACACGCCCCCTGCATGTGCTTTTGGTCGAAGACAACGAGATCAACAGGATTGTCGCGCGTGAAATGCTCGAGGCGGAGGGGCACAGCGTCACCCTTGCCCATAACGGACGCGAGGGTGTTGATCTGTCCGCCACCACGGCCTTTGATCTGATTTTTATGGATATCAGCATGCCGGTGATGGACGGGCGCACAGCCACACGCAAGATCCGCAAAGGCAACGGGGCCTCTGCCAATACACCTATTGTGGCGCTGACCGCAAACGCCATGGCCGCAGAGCAGGAAGATTTCAAAGCAGACGGCATGAACGGCATTCTGACCAAGCCGCTGTCACGCAGTGCCTTGCGCAATGTACTCAGCACCCAGCAACCCCAAAGCCAAACCGGTGACGCTAGCCTTGTTTCGCATGAACACAGCGCCGAAGCCCGCGAGGCATTGGGCGAGGAGGCCTTTGTCAAACTGCGCGGGCGCTTTATCCGCGAAGTCGAGGATCTGGTACGCTGGTTGCAATCCGATGAGACACACGACTATCTGGAGATTGCAGCAATGGCGCATAAGGTTGCCGGGAGCGCCGCTGTCTTTGGCGCTATCCGCATGCGCGAAGAGCTCAAATCAATCGAGATTGCCGCAAACGAAGGTGACAACGCCACAATAGAACGGGTGATCTTCGGGTTGCATGCCGTCTGGCATGATACCAAACTGGCCCTTCTTGCTTAGGCGTCATTGCAGCAGTGACACTGCGCCAATCACGCCCAGCGCGCGCCCGATCTCTGTGATATTGGTGACCGTACTGTCATAGCAGGCCAGCGCATCCCCTGGCAGCAGATAAGGGTCATAGTCATCCCGATCCGCGCGGCGCAACAGATCTTCGAGATCGCGTTCGATCACGGCGGATACACCCGTGACGGGGTTTCTCGTGAACAGAACCGATGATCTTGCAGCACTTGTGCTGCGTGAACCGCCAACGCAGTTTGCGTCAATGACAGCTTGCAGGTAGCGGGTGCCATAGGGAATCTCGCGGACTGTCTGACCGATCGCCGCCCCCGCGTTGCCGCTGACGGGCTGCGTCAGGTTCGACAGATATAGGCTCACCCCCGGCGGGCTGATCGGGCTGGGCCGCATCAGGTCTTCCTGAAAGCATTGGCGGCTCGGAACCCTGATCTCGTCGCCTGTCAACAGCATGATATCAACAGCATTCTGGCCTTCGAACACGCCGCGCATGTCAATCCGGTAAAGCGTACCAGCGCGCCGCACCTCAACAGCAGAGATATCGGCATCAGGTCGGACACCCCCCGCAGAACGCAGGGCCGCAGAGAGGTTGCGCCCCTCTGTGGATGCGCCCAAGGCATCCTGCCTGCGGGTGTCCAGACCGTCACCGCCGACCGCGCCGATTTCAAGCGCGCGCGGCTCGAAAACGGCCCCCGAAACGGCGACAGTAACAGATGCAAAATCAGCCACACGCAAGGAAAGACGCGGGGCATCCGCATAGAAGTCATCCGCTAGAAGCTGGCGGACAATATCCGCCTCGATCTCGTCCGTGGTCCGGCCCTGCGCACGGATAGGTGACAGGAACGGTAGTTTCAAAGTGCCATCGCGCGAAATGACATAAGCGCCGCTGAAAGTGTCGTCATTGCCAACCCGCAGATCGACCAGATCATTCCGGCTTAGTCGTTCGCCGCGCAGGACCTGCGCCGCAATCGCGGACCCTTTGCCAAGACCGTCAACACCGCCATAGGGCAGACATTTTTGTGCGTTCAGCGTCGCCGAGCGCAAGACCTGTGCCGCATCGCGCGTCACATCAGGTTCACGGTACTGGGCCTGATAGGCGTCACCGGTCGCGACAGCCTCAAGATTGGCAGGCGGATCAAAGCTTGCGCAGGCTGCAACAAGCATCAAGGCTGGCACCGCGCAATGGTTTTTGAAGAAAGAAATCACGTCAGCCTCATCTGAAATTCTTTTGTCGCTCTTTATGGTTATCATGCTTGCCGGTCCACGGGAACGACGGATCACCCCCTATCCCAAAGGATAGAACACCTCACTTTTGCACCCCTTTTCTCGCCCGAGGGGTCCGCGACTTGGTTTAGCCAATCCACTAGTGCTGTCCTCAACCCAAAGAGGACCAACACCGCATGCCGATCACTTCCCACTCCAAAGCCTTGATTGGCAACCTGATGGCCTATGGCGCATCGGAAGTGGCTTCCAAGGCGTCGCGGTTGCTGGTTGTGATGGCCGTAGCGCGCACCATGGAACTTAAGGAAATCGGCATAGCCGCCACAGCGATTGCTGCGGGCGATATTCTCAAATCATTGACCGAAAACGGTGTCGGTCAAAGGATCATCGCCGCAAACGACAAGGATCTGCCGGCAGTCTGCGCCACCGCCCAGCGGATTTTCTGGGTATGGTGCCTTGGCCTGTTCGCGATGCAGACGGTCATTGCGGGCGGTTTCTATCTTTACAGCGACAACACTTTACTGGCCCTGCTGATCCTGATCCTGGGTGCGGAATACCTGCTGATGCCTGCCGGACTTGTGCATGTGGCGCTGGCGATGCGGGCTGGCAAGCTCAAGCAGACCGCATCGATCGCTGGGGCGCAGGTTGTCGGTGCTAATCTGATGTCGGTCATTCTTGTTCTTGTCTGGCCATCGGCACTGGCGCTTTTGCTGCCGCGTCTGCTTTCTGCACCGATCTGGCTGGTTGCCGTCCGGCGTTTGCACCCATGGCGCATTGACCGCACTGCAGGATTTGCGCCTTTGCGCCCGTTCTTCAGATATGGCCGCTCTGTGCTGGGCGTGGAACTGGTCAAGGCCATGCGGCTACAAGCTGACAAGCTGGTGATCGGGCTGACGCTGGGCACCGATGCCTTGGGCCTTTACTTCATGGCGTTCAACGCGGGGCTAAGCTTGTCAAATGCCTTTACCGTCGCCTTTGCAACTGTGTTGTTCCCCCACCTGACCCGCACGGTGGATCGGGTTGCCGCATTGCGCAACAGTATCCTGATCGGTGTTGGTCTGATCAGCCCGGTCGTCATCGCACAGGCCCTTGCCGCCCCCTACTACGTTCCTGTCCTGTTTGGTGACGGCTGGGACGGGATTGCCGATATCGTTGCAATCCTGTGCCTTGTCGCGATACCGACCACGCTTTGGACTGCCGCCGCCGGATGGCTGCGCGCCAACGAACGCCCCGAGATCGAACTGCTGGTGACGATCGTACTGACCGTTGGTGTCGTCTTGAATACTTTGGTTCTTGCCCCTTACGGCCTGACCGTTGTGGCCATCGGCTATGCCATCACCACGACCGTCATCATGGTCACTGCCGCGATGCCCGCTTTCTTCACCGCCTTTTCAACCTTCCGAGCCGAGGCTTGACCGATGCCAAAATT
>CAYGMX010000132.1:0-7239 GCA_964351055.1 uncultured Loktanella sp.
CGTCGGCCCTTACCTCGACGCCTGCTTTCAGTAAGGCGTCGATCAGAAGTGACCCATGCTGCGTATAGAACCGCCAGTCGATCAGCAAACATTCCATTGCGCCGCAAATGCCGGTGCGCCGTGTCTTGGCGTTCATCACGATCTCAAGCGCCATCGCGGGATCGGCGGTTGCGCCGACATAAATGTGGCAAATGCCTTCGAGATGCGCAAAAACCGGCACCCGCGCCTCGCGCTGGACCAACCCGACAAGGCCCTTGCCGCCGCGGGGCACGATGACATCAATGTGGTCGGTCGCGGTGAGCATGGCCGTCACCGCTGCACGATCACGTGTCGGCACCAGCTGGATCGCGGCGGCGGGCAGTCCGGCCTGTGCCAGACCGGTCAGCAAGCACTGATGGATAGCCGTGGAGGAATGGAAACTCTCGGACCCGCCACGCAGGATCACCGCATTGCCTGATTTAAGGCAAAGCGCACCCGCGTCAGCGGTCACGTTGGGGCGGCTTTCGTAGATCACCCCGATCACCCCCAAAGGCGTGCGCACGCGGCGGATGTTCAGGCCAGTCGGCATATCCCATTCATCCATCACAGCACCAACAGGGTCTTTCTGGGCGGCCACATTGCGCAGGCCTTCGGCCATCGCACGGATCCGGGGCTCGTCCAGCATCAGCCGGTCCATCATGGCAGGGCTCAGCCCTTTTTCTTCGCCATAGACCTGATCTTCGGCATTGGCGTCCATGATCGCCACACGGTTTTCCCAGATCGCGTCAGCGGCACCGATCAGCGCGGCATATTTGCGTTCCGACCCCGTAGTGGCCAGCACGGTCGCCGCAGCGCGCGCATCCGCGCCGATTTTCGCCATCATAGGCCCGATGGTGTCTTGATCGTTCATCGTCTTCTCCTAAAGCACCATGTCGTCGCGGTGGACCAGCGCTGCCCGACCCTCATAGCCCAGAATGGCCAGAATGTCAGCCGTCCGGCAGCCCATGATCTGGCGCGCCTCTGCGCTGGTGTAGCGGACCAGCCCCTGCCCCAGTTGGGCACCGTCCGCGCCGGCGATAGCCACCAGATCACCACGACCAAAGCTGCCGGTGATATGGGTAACGCCTGCCGGCAAGAGGCTCTTGCCACGTTTGAGGGCATCTCTTGCACCGGCGTCAACCGTCACCGTGCCGCGCGGCTTCATCGCTGAAATCCAGCGCTTGCGTGCAGCTTGCGGGTCGGTTTGCGCGGCGAACCATGTGGCGGCGGCACCGTTTTCCAATTGACCCAGCGGATGAAGCGCGGTCCCAAGCGCGATGGCCATTGCGCATCCTGCCTCTGTTGCGACTTTTGCGGCCATGATCTTGGTGATCATGCCGCCCTTTGACAGGCTAGAGGCGGCATCGCCTGCCATTGCTTCGATTTCAGGTGTAATTTTATCAACGTGATCAAGGTGTTTCGCATCGATCTTGAGTTTCGGATTGGCGGTATAGAGCCCGTCCACGTCAGACAGAAGGATCAACTGATCCGCACCAACGGTCACAGCCACCTGTGCGGCAAGCCTGTCATTGTCGCCGTATCTGATCTCGTCCGTGGCAATTGTATCGTTTTCGTTAACAATGGGCGTAACACCGAGGCCCAGCATGGTTTCCATCGTGGCGCGACTGTTGAGATAGCGGCGGCGGTCCTGCGAATCCTCAAGCGTGACAAGCACTTGGCCGGTGACGATCCCATGGGGCGATAGCGCCTCTTCATAGGCGCGGGCCAAACGTATTTGCCCCACAGCGGCGGCAGCCTGCGACTGTTCCAGCGCCAAAGAGGTCATCGGCAGGCCCAGAATACCGCGTCCAAGGGCGATAGAGCCGGAAGATACGATGATCACGTCCGTTCCCCGCGCCCTGATCCGCGCGACGTCCGCAGCCAGAGATGTCAGCCAGTCCTGACGGAGTTTGCCAGTGCCGCCATCGACCAGCAAAGCAGAGCCGATCTTGACCACCAGACGCTTTGCATCGGTCAGGGCTGCCATGGTGCCGCCTCGTCCGTTTCCTCCTGCGCTGTCCGGTGACGCAGGCGGTTGTCGTCAATCTCGGCGCGCAGGGCGCGCAACACATCGGGAATACCTTCACCGGTGACGCCGGACATGAGCATCACGGGGCCCTCGGCGACGGCTGCAATCTCGTCTTGCAAGAAGGCGCGTTCTTCATCGTCGAGCGCGTCGATCTTGTTCAGAACCGTAATGCGGGGCTTGTCGGCGAGTGCGCCGCCATAAGCCTCCAGTTCGGCGATGATCGTGGTCAGATCCTCGGCGGGATCGCCAGAGGTGCCGTCAATCAGGTGCAGCAGGACCGCACAGCGTTCGACGTGCCCCAGAAACATGTCACCCAGACCGCGCCCTTCGCTGGCACCGGCAATCAGACCCGGAATATCGGCCACGACAAATTCTACCTCGTCAATCCCCACCACACCAAGGTTGGGGATCAGGGTTGTGAACGGATAGTCCGCCACTTTCGGGCGGGCGTTTGACGTGGCTGCAAGAAAGGTCGATTTGCCCGCGTTCGGCATCCCCAAAAGGCCCACATCGGCAATCAGTTTCAGGCGCAGCCAGATGGCCCGCTCGATCGCCTCTTGGCCGGGGTTCGCGCGGCGCGGCGCCTGATTTGTCGCGGTTTTGAAATGCAAATTGCCCCAGCCGCCATTGCCGCCCTTGGCGATCACGATGCGCTGGCCGACCTCGGTCAGATCGGCGATGACGGTTTCTTCGTCCTCGTCGATAATCTCGGTTCCGACAGGCACGCGCAGGACTTTGTCCTCGCCATCCTTGCCAGTGCGCTGGCTGCCCATACCATGCTGACCGTTGCCCGCAAAAAAGTGCTGCTGATAACGGAAGTCGATCAGCGTGTTCAGCCCGTCGACAGCTTCGACGATCACATCGCCGCCATTACCACCGTCGCCACCATCAGGCCCGCCGTATTCAATGAACTTTTCGCGCCGGAAAGAAATACAGCCCGCGCCGCCGGCGCCTGACCGGATATAGACCTTGGCAAGATCGAGGAATTTCATGTCGTGGGCTTTCTGGGCTGTTCGATGCAGCCGATAACCTACTGCGCTGCAGTTCTCAAGCGGTCCTCGACGGAACGCTCATTTGGCGGTCTTGAGCGTATAGGTCCATGTCGGCACGGTTGCATTCCGCGATACAGAATAGGCCTCGGCATCGCCCAGATAGTCAAACCCGCAATTGGTAAGCACGCGGGCAGACCCGGGGTTGTCCTGAAACACCTCAGCAAAAATGCGGTCGGATTGGTGCGGATTGGCCGCAATCAGGGCGCGCACGGCTTCGGTTGCAAAGCCGGTGTTCCAGAAGGCAGGCGCGATCCAGTAAAAAACCTCGGATTGCTGGCGATCCATCCTTGCAAGGCTGATCAATCCCAAGGCTTCGGCATGACCATGCGCAGAGCCGTCAATCACCCAGATATCCTCGGTCCGGTCAGGCTGGGACGCGCGCTCGATCATCGCCTCGACGGTTCCGGGGGGGAGCGGATGCGGGATCGCACTGGTGCCGCGCGCGACACGGTCGTCGCTGGCATACATCGCGATCAGACCGGCGTCAGACTTGCGACATGGGCGCAGCACAAAGCGGTCTGCCTCGATGGCGTTCTGGACGGTGATCTCTTCATGTCGCATTGTTTTCCTCCCCGAAAACAACTTCTGTTCCGGCACCTCTAGTGAAAGATGGTGGCAGAAATATGAATAAAAAAGGGGGACCGGTATCACCGATCCCCCCAATTCTGTTACCTTTGGTCGGTCGGCTTACTCAGCGGCCTCCGCCACTGGCAGAACCGAAATAAAGGTACGGCCCTTGAGGCCCTTGTGGAATTTGACGTTGCCATCCACGGTCGCAAAGATTGTGTGATCCTTGCCCATCCCAACGCCCATGCCCGGCCACATCTTGGTGCCGCGCTGGCGAATGATGATATTGCCCGGAACGACAACTTCGCCGCCGAATTTTTTCACGCCAAGGCGACGACCTGCTGAGTCGCGCCCGTTACGGGATGAACCGCCTGCTTTTTTATGTGCCATTTGGTCTCTCCTTAGCCTTTTGCCAGCTCGGCCGCTTGCGCGATCCAGCCTTCACGTTCGATCCGGCCCTTGAACGACAGTTGCTCGTCCATAGCAGCCACGTCTGCCTCAGTCCATGCTGCCACTTGTGCAAATGTTGTCACACCTGCGGCATGCAGCTTCTTCTCGAGCGCGGGTCCCACGCCGGACAGCTTCTTGAGATCATCTGCACCGGTTTCAGCCACTGGTGCCGCTTTTGCCTTTGGTGCAGCCTTTGGTGCGGATGCACGCGCGGCCGCTGCCGCAGCTTTCTTGGAGGTCGGCGCACCTTTGGCGCCGGTCACGGTCTTGATGCCTGCGCCCGATACAGCCGCCATAACACCAGACTTGTCCGCGCCTTTTTCAAGGATATCGGCAATGCGGACCAGTGTCAGCTGCTGACGGTGGCCCTTTTTGCGCTGCGAGCCGTGCTTACGGCGACGCTTGACGTAGTTGATCGTCTTTTCGCCCTTGATCTGGTCGATCACTTCGGCCTGAACACCCGCGCCCGCAACAAATGGGGCACCAATCGTGGAACCGACCATCAGAATCTCGTTGAATTGAATCTTGTCGCCGGCGACAGCGGCCAGCTTTTCGACACGCAGTACGTCACCAGAGGCCACTTTGTACTGCTTGCCGCCGGTTTTGAGAACCGCAAACATATGTTAATCCTTCATTTTCCGCGTCGCTAAGGCCCCGGTGTCATCCGGCGTTTGGTACCTGTGGACTGCGCGCCCATGGGCGTGTTTTCGCAAATCGCTCTACAAGTCGCTTGCAGAGATGGCGGCTTATCTGACCAATGCCCTTATAAGTCAACCCAAAAGAAGGTGAAAAACCCATGCGCTGGCCCGTGTTTCTTCTTAGCCTTATCGCCGCTTGCAGTAGCCAGACCGATCAGCCCGGCATGCCGCCTGCGGCGCCGCTGTCGGGTATTGGCACGGTCTTCGGCAATATGGCCGATACCAAACGGCGCGGACAGGTCGAAGTGATCGTGAAGGCCAACTTCGATGCAATCAGGTCCGATATCCGTATGGGCGGCGGTCCTGTGCTTTCCAAGGCGATGGATGCATCCGGCATCCCAGAACGCGACAGGCCCGCGCGCATCCTTCAGTTGCAGTCAGATGCGGGACTTTATAACCAGACACCCTGTGCATTGGTGACAGCACTGATGGTCTATGGCAGCTAGAGCCAGACCCGCTAAAGCTCCTGCGTGGTCATGAACCGCGAGGCAGCAAGGCCAAGGGCGCGGGACATATCGTCAAACATGCCATCAAAAGCCTGAAAGATGGCGCTTGTCAGGTCTTGGCCCGCGTCGGTGCGGGAAAACGCAATATAGGCCTCAAGATCAGCATCCGACAATGGCTGATAAGCCAGCAGGAAAAAGGCGTATACCCATTCGGTCGTGTCGCGGCGGATATCGGGCTCTTGTGACCAAACGTCTTCCAGCGCTGTCTCGGCAGTCATGCCCGCAGGCATGACACCGCCGTCGATCAGCCCCAGATAAAAGGCATAACTGGAGTTCATGGACCCCACCACATTCGATTCGATCAGGTCGTTGACCGTGACAAATGCCTCGACTTGCTTGTAGCGCGGGGTTTCATCCATGATCGCGATAGCAGCGTTTTCCTTGCTCGCCACTTCGACAGCCTCGTCCAGCATGGCGCGGCGCGCGCTGACCTCGAGATCAATAATCGTCGTGCCGGGTTCGGATGTAAAAAAGGCGATCATCGCATCCAGATCATCCCCTTCCAAAGCTTCGCCAAAAGCCCCGCGGACTTCTTCGCGCATCATCTGCGTGTCGTAGATCGTGGACACGGCAAAGTCCCACTGACCAGACCCGCCACCGGGCAACATCTCGGCGCCCAGCGTCTGGCCATAGGCCAATCCCTCTTCGCGCATGATCTCGATCATCTCGGGGATGGCCAACGCATCGAACAGGGTGTCGATCTTTGCGCTGTCCTGTGCCGCAACCGGAGTGGTCGCCAATGACAGGGCAAGTGCAAACGGGGCGGCAAGACGCAGCATGGGTTATCCTTTTCAGTCGACGCTTTGCAAAGTTGTATGCAGGCTCGCGGTACTTTCCAAGTCCGCGCACGCAATTGTCAGCCCGTGCGCGAATTCCCCCTTGCGAAGGCGCGCATGGCAAAGTAGGACGCCCAAGTCCCCGCGGAGAGGTGCCGGAGTGGTCGAACGGGGCGGTCTCGAAAACCGTTGTGGGTGCAAGCCCACCCAGGGTTCGAATCCCTGTCTCTCCGCCAAACATCCCTCATGAATGAAGTTTGTTTCTTTGTTTTTTTCGGGCTGCGGGCCATAGGAACCCTGTGTTCAAGCTTGCGTTGCAAGACAGACCCCGTGCAATACTCAGGGTCCGGCGCTTTGGCGGATGCCATGATTGTGATGCCGCGCACTTGCAGTTTGCGCCTCACTGCAACAGATTGACGCGGGTATGGACCATTCAGATGGATTTGCTTGCAACATGAACCGTTTAGCCGCTTTTTCCGGTCTTGCTGTCTTGATCGCTGTTAGCGCGGTCGCCTTTGTGATGTTGCCGCCGCGCGATGCAGTGTCTGAAACAGATGCGTTCACAGCACCCGGTCTAGAGCCGATGACGGTTGAAGAGGCGCGGGCAGATTTCTGGCGGTTGACGCCTGCTTTGTTGTTGGTCGTCTACGATGCCTTCGGCCAGACGGACGAAAATGCCATCTATGACACGCTCGCCAGCGTCACGAACGGCGATGCATTGGAATACCTTTATCTTGAACGCGTTGGCGCGATGGCAAGCGGCGGTCTTGAAGAGGCGGACCAGACCATCCACGAGATCAAGCTCTTGAACACCCGCGTCGCACGCGAGGGTGCTGGCTTGGCTATTGACGCGTCATGGCAGGTTATCGGAACGGTCGGTCACGCAGAGCACCTGCACGTGCGTGGCAATACCTATAGCGCAAATCTTCTGGTTTCGCCCGTGGAGGGTGCTTGGCGGATTACCGATTTTGATTTGCTGGACGTCAATCGGGATGCGGCGGGCGAAACCTTTCTGGCCCCGCAGATCAACTGATGATTACCGTTGAAAACCTTTCGTTCCGTTACAATCCGGCGAGCTTTGGGCTTCGTGTGCCTGCGTTTTCGCTCCACGACAACGAACGCGTTGCGATTGTCGGACCAAGC
>CAYGMX010000133.1:0-7208 GCA_964351055.1 uncultured Loktanella sp.
GTCATCTCATCATCTGGTCTCAGGGCGCTTTCTGCTGCTGGCTGCGACCATGCAAAATACACTTTACCTCCAACGTTCGCCATTCTGGGGAAGTTGACCGATCCAACTCCACGGTTGACCACTACAATTGACGCGTCACTACAACCGGATCCGATATTAATTTTACAGGCATACACTACCTCTTCAGAACCTTGCCATTCGACCCATGTTATAACAGATGTTTGTTCATCCAGCATAATCGCGTCGACTCGACCGATACCGCCGCCATGATCAACTCGCGTTGGTACCCCGAAGGTTGCGCCATGATCCATTGAAAAGGCTACCTTCACCATTGGTTGGTCGTCGGCCGCAGTGAACCAAATGACCACCGCATTTTTGCCTGATGCTGCGATGGCTGGACCGTTTACGGGACAGCCTGTGATTTCCCATCCATCATTGTATACCGTGCGTGGTTCGGTCCACTGCCCATTGATCTGCCGGACAACCGAAATATCACGCACCTCGCTGTCTGTGCGATCACGGTAGGCAACCAGTACTGATCCATCTCCACTGATTGCCGCCGACGTCTGACAACATGTGCAGGTTTGTGCGTCCAAGAGTGTGTCTTCCGTTAATGTACCGTCCGCACGTAGATGGGTTGCACGCAATTGCATTGCATCCGGAAGTCCGCTGTCTTGGGCTTCAAAGATGTCTTTCTCATAAGCCCGCGAGTCTAGCCAGACGTTCAATAAACTGCCATCTTGTGTTGGCAACATCGTGACGAAACCATGCTGGCCTTTGGTATTATCGCGATGTGGGGTAATCTGGCTCCCCCACGTCAGACCATCATCATTTGAAAGAGCGATCTTCACATCATAGCCATATGTGCCCTCACCTGAATCTTGAAGCCAATGCGCGGCAAAAGTTCCGGTTGGAAATGCGGAAATTGACGCGAAATCAGCCCAATTCACAAATATTTCGTCTGAACGCGTAATTGTCCGTACGTCGCCCCACGCATCATCTTGGCGAACCGCCATCTTGATTGCGAAACCATCAGCGTCAGGCTCCGTCCACCCCAATAAGAGACGCCCGTCCTGCGTGGCGAACAATGACGGTTCTTGCGCCCCTAGCCCTACCGGCACTTCGATCGGTTCGAACACCAACGGTTCAGCGAAACCCAAATTTGGTATCACCAGCCACAAAAATGCGATAAATACTGGTTTTAGTTGAGATTTTATCATCAAAGCTGCTCCACAACTACACTCTAGTCTAAAGAGAGTTCTATCAACAGCAGAGGTCCTGAACCAATTAGTTACTGTAGATCATGTAGCCCAAACAATCTCTCTCCGGCCAGGCCAATGGCGCGAGAACCAAGTCTCGCTATGACAATGTAGATGTCGTTTTTATAGCAGCTGGGCTTTGATTTCCATTTGACCATGGAGGCTCGTTTCGCGATCGAAAGGACCTTAAAATAAGCCCGGCTCCGATCATGATCATAGGTAGCGATAGTGCTTGGCCCATTGTCACCCCCCAATCCCCGAAGTGCAAGGCATAACCAATCGGATTTTCAGGCGTGACAAACTGTCGATCAGGCTGCCGAAAGAGCTCAACGAACGCGCGCGAGGCACCATATCCCGCAAGAAACACTCCGGTAAGTCTGCCCGGGAAGCGCAACCAACCACGTCGCCAAGCCAAGAACAGCAGGAGCGATCCCAATATCAGGCCCTCCAATAAAGCCTCATACAGCTGAGATGGATGCCGCGCACATACCCCAATGACACCCGAACAAGACTGTGCGATCTCTCCGGGGAATGCCACTCCCCACGGTAAGTCGGTCGGACGGCCCCATAATTCGTTGTTCGTGAAGTTTGCAATGCGCCCCAAGAATAGACCCGGTGGGGTTGCGAGGGCCATAAGGTCCCAGGTCGATAGAACCGGGGTTCGTCGGCGATAGCAAAAAAGCAGAGTTGCTAGGGCCACACCGGAAAACCCGCCATGAAATGACATGCCACCTTGCCAAACCATAAGTATTTCTGTCGGATTTTGGAGGTAGTACTGCGGTTGGTAGAACAAAACGAACCCTAGCCGGCCGCCAATGATTACACCTGCAACGATCCACGTAAACAGGTCTTCCAACTGCCTTGAAGTAAGTGGCGGACCCCCCTCTGTCCAATTAGCAGTGCGGCTGATCGCTCTGGCGCAAATGCGCCAGCCGACGAAAAGACCAACGATATAGGCGAGAGCGTACCAGCGAAGTGCCAGTCGGAAGGCCCCAATCTCGATTGCAAAAATTTCAGTCCCGATATCAGGAAAAGGGATAAGGGCGGTTAACATGAGTTTTTACCTTTGGTGAATTTCGGACACTTAACCTGAGGAGCGCGTTGGAGGACTTTTCGGCTACCGACCCTGCTCTGCTGCCGTTTGCTGATGTAATCAGGTCCTCATAGGCCCGCATCGTCGGCACGAACGTTGGGCCCATCATCGCGGCCATCATGATCGCCCACACTAAAAATAGACCCACGAACTGGCTGGACATCATCGACATTGGAGCGATGGTCATGCTGAACATCACCCACCATGCCCACAAAACGACCGCGAAAAAGCCAAGCCAGAATGCATTTCGCAGAATGACTTGTTGCATAGACGGAGTTCTCCTTGGGGCATGTCGATTTTGAGTGCGTGCTTTTTGATCAGAGTTCCACGTTCGCGCGGGTTTTCAGAAACGCCGCGGTCACCCAAATGATAGCGATCAATAGACTAAGGATGCCATTCCAACTTGCCATTGAAAGACCCAAAAACTCCCAAACCACCTCGTCACATAGGACCATATTCAGAGGTTCTGATGTTGATAGCAATTGGTCTGCCGTCATATTTGACAAGCCCGGGCCAGAGCCAGTGCAGCTGGTGGGGCCTTCCCACCAATCGCGTTCGACGCCAGTGTGATAAAGCCCCAAACCGGCGGTGGTGGCCGCGGCGGCTGCACCAAGAACATAAATGCCAATGTGGCGGACCCCGAACAACACCAACAAGCCCAGGACAATGGCAATTGCGTGAGGGTAGCGTTGCCAAATGCACATCGCGCATGGTGCGTAGCCCAATGCCTGGAAAACCCACGCTCCGGAAAGCAGTGAAAGTGAACCTGCGGAAGCTACTAGAGCTACGTGGTGTGATCTATAGGTCATTTGAGTTCGCTCGGGTTGTTCCGGTCAAACTGGAAACTGGCCTACAAAAACAGTCGCGTCCATGCCCCAACCCCTTGGAACACAAAGAGTTTTGTATCGAATTGTAATCAGCTGTGGTCGTCATCTGGAAGTGGAGCGTACCAACGCGACAAGTAGACCCTTTGAAGCCCAAAAACTGTGATTATTGCGGCAATTGCGATGAACACGATAGCTGGATCAGATCGCAGCTTCATGGTTGTGAAGGCCGCGAGCACGATTGCGTCAAGTGCGATTGCTGTCAGCACGACCAGCCCGTTTGCGTTGATCCGGTCCCTCATGTAGCGCCAAACGCCCCAATGTACGATCATATCCATAACAAGATAGAAAAACGCGCCCAGTGACGCGATCCGCGAAAGATCAAAAAAGACGGCAAGAAAGGATGCAATGACAACGGTGTAGACAAGCATGTGGCCTCGCACCGGCCCAGACATCCCAAAATGCCGATGCGGGATCATTTCCATATCGGTTAGCATCGTTAGCATGCGAGAGACCGCAAACACGCTTGCCAGCACGCCAGATGCCGTTGCCACCGCTGCAAGCACAACGGTGAGGTAGAAACCTGTGGGCCCTAGAACAGGAGCGGCTGCTTCGGCAAGCGAATAGTCTTTCGCAGCAATGATCTGTTCAATTGTGAGGCTTGAACCTACGGCAAAGGCGACGAGCAGATAGACGACAACGCAAATTGCGATTGAGATCATGATCGCCCGACCGATATTGCGATGCGGGTTTGAGATTTCACCACCACTGTTTGTTATGGTCGTGAAGCCTTTGAAGGCAAGAATGGCAAGCGCGATTGAGGCGACGAATCCAATTGTGTCTCCTTTGAAGGAGGCATCGGTTTCGGCTGCGAATGAAAAACCGCCTGCCCACAACGCCGCGATACCAAAGAGTGCTATCCCGCTGATTTTGATAAATGCCATCACAATCGAAAGTGTGCCGACAGAACGACTACCAAACTTATTCACGATGAATGCAAAGGCAATAACACTGACCGCGAGCGCAGGTATCAGCGGGCCGTCAGTAATCTCAAATGGTCTAAGGACGTAAGTTGCAAACGTGCGTGCAACCAGACTTTCTGCAATCACCATAGAAATCGCCATCAGCAAGGCCGCCGCCGCTGCGATAGCGCCCGGACCATAGGCCTTTTGGAGGATCATCGCGATACCACCCGACGAGGGCCAAGCGTTTGACATCTTGATATAACTATAAGCACTGAAGCTCGTCACAATGGCGCCAGCGACGAATGCCAGCGGAAACATTGGGCCAGCGAGTTGGGCAATTTGGCCGGTGAGCGCAAAGATGCCGGCGCCGATCATCACGCCCGTACCCATTGCCACAGCACCGCTTAGGGAAATGGCGCTAGCGCTTTGCATATTCTCAGCATGGTTATATTGCATATCCAATTACCTTACCTGGGTTTGACCCCTACTCTCCAAGTTCTGAGTCCGCCACACTAGTTGACATGAAAAGGCGTTGTAAGCCGACCGGACATGCTGATTTGTATCGGTATGTAAAGTTGACCTGATGACCTCCGAAGGATTACCGAAGTGATGGTCGTGGATGCTGAAAGATACACCGTGGACACCAAAAAACGAAGCACGCTGGTCATGCTGGCCGCAGTTGTTGGCGGGTACTCGGTGCTTAGATTTGGTCCAAACCTGATACGTCAAAAATTAATACTGCAAGATTTAGACAGGCCTAGTGGCTTTCGGAAATTCGTCGCTGGTGAGTCATCTGGTGGCGCTTTTGATCCATTTATCGGACTAGTAAATGAAGTCGATGAAGCCACTGTCGAAGCAAAGGTTCAGGCGGACAAACGCATTGATGAAAACATCTGTTTGGCTTTGTATCGAGGGCTTGACCTTGCGGCAGGCCAAGTACCTATCGCTTCATTCTCGGATTATTACTGCCCATTCTGCAGAGTTCAGACTAAGCGCCTAGCGGAGCTTGTCAGGTCAAGAAGTAGTGAAGTAGCTGTCGCATGGCACGAACTTCCCCTACTTGGGGAAAGCTCCAATCTTGCTGCGAAGGCCGCCTTGGCGGCAAAACGGCAAGGCGCCTACGTTGAGTTTCACGACAGACTTATGAGGTCTGCTTTTGTAGCAAACTCAGAATACTTGTCTCAGCTTGCAAGCGATTTGCAGGTCGATGAAGAGCGACTGCCCGCAGATATGAATAGCGACGACGTCGGTGAGGAACTCGAAGACAGCGCCGCGTTATCGCGAGCGCTGTCGCTTGTCGGCACTCCGGCGATGGTGATTGGGCGTACTGTCGTTCAAGGCCTGGTTAGCAATAGAATGATCAATAAAATAATTTCTCTTGAGCGTGAAGAGGGCTGGGCGGAGCAATGCGGTTATGCAGGATCTTTTACTCGGGCATGAATACACTCTAGTTTATTTTTGGCGAGGAGGCATGACTTGAAGCTGAAAAGCAAATGCCTGAGTGCTCGCATCTTCGGCAAGTTAGCGGCACAAGAAGCCGCTGAAACCGAGAATGCGCTCGTTGCGCAGCTCGATCAAGACCGTGTGTCCACGTTGCGCCGAAACGACGGGTTCCCGTGGCAGACCACTTATATCATTGAAGGCCCAGGATCCAATTCCACCATGCACGCCGCTCCTGCTCCGCACTGCATGACAAGCTCTATGTTCTGAGAGATTTTTCCAGGCCGCGGCAAGCGATGGTTTGGCAAAACTGTGATCTCTGCACTTAGCCTCTCGCGCAAGCCGACGGTGCCGATGATGGTCAACGGCACTGGCTCGGCTTCTGATTGTTCAGGAACCTGCACATCTGCAACGACATCGCCAATCACGTCGATTCCTTGCCCAAGCGCCAATACCAGTTGGCCGACTAGAAGAAGATTTGCTAACGGCATCCCATCGAGCGCGACGATCGCTCCGGAAAGCCCTTGGATCTGAAGTATGAACATCCGATCGACGGACAAGTTGATGAACCGAAGCCGAAGCCGGTCTCCAATCAGCGCTTGCGTGGACGACGAGAACGCCATCGCTGAATCACCAATGCGTCCCGCTGGGGTATAGTGGGCTGGATAGAACGTAGTATCAAAACCACCGTTCGCATCAGTGAAGATTCCAACAGTTGTAATGTGATGTCCTGATCGACATCAGGCGGATTCGCCTCTTCTACAATCAAAGGGAGAAACATTCCGCGACTGACTTGTTCTAAAGAAAGGTAGTGGGAATGATACCAGAACGTCCCTGCGTCCGGCACTTCAAAGCGATAGTCGAAATGTCCGCCAGGCACGATGGCGTTCTGGGTTAAGACATTCACGCCATCCATCGCATTGGGCAGTCTGATGCCATGCAAATGCGTCATCGTTCCTTGATCGAGCGTATTCTCAAGTCGTGCTGATAATACATCATTTTGACGCACACGAATTTCCGGGCAGGGCAGGGATCCATTGAAGCCCAACATCTCAATGCTGCGATCATTGACAGGCAGTGTGACGTTGGTCGGACGCAGGATGACAGGGTTCTCGACAGACAGCCCCGGCTGCTCAAAAGATGCAGCGCCTATACCAAAAAGCATTTGCCGTCGATTAGAGATCACACTGCAAACTTTGCCTTTCTTTGTAGTACCAGCAAACCATCGCTTTCACGGGGGCGAAAGGCTGGACCGGCCAGACATTTTGATACATTTCTCACCTCTGCACCGCATGACCTGAGGTGTATAAGCCACAAAGTTCTGACGACCTAAGAGGGACCCCAATAATGTCTGCCTTCCGGCTCTTGCTACTGATCCTCTCGAATGTCCTCTGGGCATCCGTATCTTCGGCAGAAGCCTCGGACCCTTATGCCAATCCTGCCATCACTGCGCGGCTGATTTCGGTCGAGAATGCTGTTCCACCGAATACCACCACACTTTCTCTTGGATTGGATATCCAACTCGCTGAAGGGTGGAAAGCTTACTGGCGTTCTCCTGGCGAAGTTGGTTTTCCACCGCAGATATCGTGGGGCGGATCAAGTAATTTGGCCAACGTTCAAATTTTAT
>CAYGMX010000134.1:0-7198 GCA_964351055.1 uncultured Loktanella sp.
TGCGGCGGATCAGATCTTCCCAGATCAGCGGTGTATCCTCGTTGCACCAGACGCACAGGGGCGTGTCCGGCGCGGCAAGCTTGATGCGGCGGATCACGTCGGACCAGAGCAGGTCACGAGGGTCAAGCAGCCCAAGATAGGCGCCAAGGTGGGTCACTTCAGCCCGCTTCGCCGTTTCTTGCAGAAAGCTCGCAGGATTCCGCAGCCCCATGAACAGCGAAATCTCGTCGTGGGGGAAAAGTTGGTGCAGGCCGCGTACTTTCATCTCGGCTTGCGGATAGAAAAGACCGCTGTCGAAGATGCGCTTTGGTATCGCGATAAAGTTGTCGTTGCTCATAACGACCCGCGAGATATCGTCATCTTCGACGATCGCATCCAGCAGGATATCGCGGGTATCGGGGGCAGGGCGGCCACCATCAAGACTTTGTATCGTTTCGCGGATCAGGCTGCGATACTTGCCCGGCCCCGGCACCGCGATGCGTTGATGGAGCAGGGCGCTTGCATTCTTGAGGATGGATTTCAGCAGGCGGTCTTCATCTGTGCAGTTTGCGCCGATGTGAAATACGATCTGCATACGATGACCCAGTTTGCCTTTGTCGGGGCATCATAGGTGGAATTGAAATGCATGAAACCCGTTTTCCGCACAAGCACGATTGGCACCGGAACAGTGGCCTGAATTTTTCGTCCCGGGGCGTGAAAACACCATTGCAATGGCGCATCTGCCCCTGCTATACGCCGCCCATTCGGTGAGGCCGAAACACCAGTGCCCCTATAGCTCAGCTGGTAGAGCAACTGATTTGTAATCAGTAGGTCCGCGGTTCGAGTCCGTGTGGGGGCACCATTTAAATCAATGACTTAGCTCATATTTTGAAACCAACGCTTGTTTGCGGGTAAGCGCAGGGTAAGCATTGCGTTGATATTTCTTTTGCATTTTTTTGGCCTCCTGTTTCACGCTGCCCTGAGTTTGGGAGGACTTGATGGGTCATATTAGGCTTGGAACGTTACAGCGGTCAAAGAAGTGGCGTGATGTCATTGGCCTGCTAGATTCGAATGCCGACATCGAGAGTATAGCGGAAGCGGCTGCAAGAGCTTCAGAGGCCGATCTTTGACGGGCTTCAGATGATCCTTTCTTCCAGTCTGTAGCGCAACTCCTTGTCCGATAGCCGCTTTTAGCGCGTTCGCCGGATTTTGAGGCGGAGATGGCTGAACTGGGCCTTGGGTCCGAAGCTTTGACATCAGTCACAGGACTACTAGCTAGGCTAAATGCGGCCATCAACCTGTCCAGCCCCATTTCTACGGGCCACTTTTGAGCAGGGTTTCCGGTCTTCTTGTAGATCTGAGTAACTTTGGTCCGGCGCATCGAATGTGTGCCATATGAGCTAGCTTCCAGCCCAATCGACGTCACCCAATCTCGGACGATCCGCGCGTATTGGCGCGTTGAGATGTGCAGGCGTTCGTGGAACCGGCCTGGCCAGAGGTATTCTGACCAGATCATAATTTCGTTCTTCATCCACTTCTCGACAGAGGCCGCGTCCCTTCCGAAATCTCAAACCGAACAGGTCTCTGAGTCTTGCTTTGCAAGACCCATGACCGCTCCTTGATTTGACCTGATGACATGACATCGATCACTTTCATTTTCACCAGATCGCAGCCGCGGAGCTTGCTGTCGATGGCCATATTGAAGAGGGCAAAGTCGCGATGGCTTTCGGCCAGTTCAAGCCGAACCCTGATCGCCCAGACGTGTTTTGGCTTCAGGGGCCGTTTCTGACCGACAATGCGACCCTTGTTCCTTGCAGGGCGCAGTGCGCGAATGGCAGGTAGATTTGATGTTTCCATGACTGATCCTCCGATCCGCCACGCCCACCCACAACGACAACCCGACGTTGACCACCGCAGCCTATCACCAGTTGCTGCGCCGCATCCGAGGTCGGGATTGAGCCCATTTTGCTTTATGCTGCGCGTTGCACAAGTGTCGGCTTCTTGTCATGAGGCCAAGGCGTTAGAAAAGCTGATCCAATTCAATCCAGCCGCAGCGATCCAAAACGGGGTAAAGACCCATCCAACGTGCTGTCCGTTCGTCGTAACTCTGGGATGGGTGCCGAAGAACTGGCCAAATCCTTGGCTGGCGTTCACCAGCGCCATCAAGACGGCAATCACACCGAAGATGAAGTGCAGCGCATCGCGATCAATTAGACCCAAGGTCAGTCCGTAAAGGGCAGCGGCCGCAGCTGCTGTGAAGCCAATCGCGCCTTGGCGTTGCTCGAACAACAAAAGGAACACATAGTCATCCGCTGCACGCCTCTTCTCTGTCGGGGCCGCATCCCGAGCGGCATCCAGCATCGCGATCTGATCGGACCAATGCAATGACGTTGTGGGGTTGGGCAGATTGGGTGCAAAGACTGGCAAGACCCAATTCACAACCCATCGGGACTGCATCGGGAATAGCACTTCGATGCCATGCACAAAGAACGGCACAATTAGAAGAACGAGGCCGACATTAGAAAGCGTCAATTCGGTCATGAGATTTCCTTTGATGAAGGGAGGTCTGCGTTGGCCGCAGGCGGTAATTCGATCCCACCTGCGGCATTTTGCGGATCGCTTTCAGGCCTATTCAGCCATTAACTGCGCGATGACACCGGTCCAGTCTTCAAGGTGATAGACATGTGTAATCAGTCCGTCTTCAACCGTCACGATATCAATCGACATGGCCTCAAAGCTGTTGCCGGTTGCAGGATCGACCCCCAGAAATGGCCCAACAGGTGTCCCGCGAAATGTGCCGCGTACGACATAGCGGCTGTCGTCTGTGGCGATGATCTCTTCTGGCGTCCAAGTCAGATCGGGCACAACCTGCCCAAGAAAGGCGATTGTGTTGAGCATGCCTTGCGCGCCCTCTCCGCCCGGAGGCGTGGGGATCGAAACAACATCAGCCGAAAAGATCTCAAAGTAGAGCTCAGACGTCGTTTCCGCAGGGGCAGACAATACGTCGGTATAGAATGCGCGGACCGTATCTATGTCGTTGGCAAAAGCAGGGCTGGAAATTGTTCCAACAGCCAGGGTTGCTGCCATAAGTGTCTTTTTCATTGTGAAGTCCTTTCTGATTTGATACTGATTGGTACAAATAAATATCAGACCCTGTCAATATTAAATTACCAGTTAGTACTATAATATGTCAAACATCCCAGAAAAGCCCGGTCGTGGACGGCCCAAAACGTTTAAGAAAGCCAATGTGATCGATGTTGCGATGCAATCCTATTGGCAGGAAGGCCCAACCGAGGTCTCACTGAACGCGATTTGTCAAAGGGCTGGTGTCTCTAAGCCGTCGGTTTACCGCGCGTTCGGCAACGACGATGGGCTGACCGCAGCGGCTCTTTCAAACTACGCTGACATTGTTCTTGCGAAGGTCATGTCTATCACATCCAGTCAAGACAGTTTCGCCAGTAAGATCCGCCAAATAGCGTATCTGTCGGCACAAGATGAACTTCACGCCCACGGCTGTCTTTTTGTAAAGATGCGCGCCGCGAAGGCTCAAATGGGTCCCAAGACCCATGAGCTTATTGCGCAGATCGAAGCCATGGCTTTGGCGGCGTTTTCCAATGTGCTTGCAAAAGCGCGTGCATCCGGCGAATGGCAAGGCGATATCCCGGTAGAACTGGGTGCTCAGTATCTGCACGCGCAGATTGGTATGGCACTGGATCAACGTGCGCGGGGTGAAGACCCCACAACAATATTGGCGTTAGCCTTGTCCGTCTTTGAGGTAGCCGAAACCAAAGGAGACGGCAAAAACTGAAAGCAGCCATTAAGACGCTAAGAGCTAACAGCAGTTTTGTCCGCTGCGCTGACGTTTATTCCCAGCGCAGCGAACGTCCGGTCCGAGCCCAAAGTGCTGCATGCTGCGTAGTGCCTGAACGGCAGCGGCGCGCTAAAGGCGAACACTGAAAAATTGCAAACTCGGATCAGTCTATGGCGTTCGGACCTCCTAGTGTTCTAAGCGATAGGGCTGATCCAGTGTTGTGCCAGCCATCAGAATGCCGACCCTCGACCCGCTCATAGCATGTCGGCGGGGAGCTATCGTGTGAGGTAGATTTCAATCCGCTTCGGCTGCCCCGGCGTTGTCAGCCTCGGGGCACTGCATACATCAACCACAAAAAAACGCCCGTTGTGGCGGCTACTGTCGCGCTGTACCCTGCCTTTATGTTGCGGTCACGCAAGATGTAGATTGATAGTCCAGAAGCCCTTTCTTGGGGGTTTCTCAAGGCATCTTGTTTAGCTGCGCTGTTGCAGGCAGATATGCGCCTTAATTTTTCTAGCCCTAATACACCTTTCGGAAGGCTCCACCGGCCACAAAAAATAGGATGACATCATGGACGGTACACTTGGTCTAGTCTGGCTGCTGACGAGTTTGACAGATATGGCGTTGAATGATTGCCCCAACGGTTGCCTTCGAACCGAAAGGCAAGAACCACAGATATTTTATCAGCTGGGACAACTGCAATCTGATGAATTCCAGAGTGCGAATGAGTTCTACCTTGGCTACGACAGCCATCGTCGTCGCGGCCCCTCTCGCCCTACTTATGGCCTTTCTCTCACAACTAATGGGGCTGCATGGTTCGGGATTGGCGGGAAATGGAGCAGCCAATACGTTTACGATACCCCATTGTTCGTCGAAACCTCGCTGATGCCTGGTCTTTATAGGCAAGGTGACGGCGCTGATCTTGATGGGACTTTGCAATTTAGAGCGGCACTTGGTATTGGTTATAGGTTTGACAACGGCAGTAACCTGACTGTCATCTACGACAGTATGTCCAACGCAGATCTTTTCGATGACAGCCCGAGCCGCGAAACGCTTGCCATCCGTTGGACGACCAACTGGGAGGGATAGTGCCATCCTTCAAAATGCTAGATGATAGAGATACCCGAGCAAGGCCGCTTCGTCTTTCCACAGTACTGCCAGGCGCACTGGGTCGCTGTTACCGATCATATCCGCAATCTTGACCTCTCGTGCAGACGCGGGCCCGTAACGCACATGATGTTCTATAGATTCATCCAAGGTCTTCTTTTGGCTGGCTTCTGCCATCGTCGGAAAACTCACAAATGGCGGACATGTCCCGCATAGCCGACCTTGGACCACGCAGTAATCTCGCAGGCACAGCGAATGGCCGGTTTGGTGAAGCTGCGCTGCGGCATCGGCGCTACTACTAGACGGCAGCTCAGGGCCGTGAGTCACACTCTACTCGAAGGGCGGATTCCGGACTTTCACTTTAGGTGATGGGGTACGAACGGTAGACTGAATGATCGGACATTCAAAAGATCACCAAACCCCGATTTTTTTCTTCAATTCAGAAGAGTGCCTGGCGTCCTAAGCGGACTACAGTTAATTGCAAAGGTCACAGTATTTTTCAGGCAAACACATCGCCGTTCGTGACTGTAGTTTTATGTCACTCTAGCTGGCTATCAAAGGGTTCTAAAACTTGCCATAGCGGAGAAACGTTAAGGCCGAAATACGGCCCAAGTTCCAATCGAGTAGCAAGGTAAGCAATCATTAGAGAAAGTCGAGTTCGCATTGGGTAAGGCGTGCCCTTGGGGAGAGAGTTTGATCTTGGCTGCGACCGGGGATGCTGTGATGAGCTCTAGTTTCAGGCCGAAAAGGCCGGGACTAAATGCATGGTCCACACGCAGATCGCGGACTGGACCGATCGCCGACATCGGCAAAGCGTCGATAACCCAGCCGGAGGCATTTATCTTTTTGGATCGACGCATTTGCCCGTGCAGTGTCAGATGATCGCGTGCCGCACCCGTGATGACACCCATTCGCTAACCACGACAGTTCCCAGGATTAAGAGCAGGATCACGCTGATCTGGCTCCAGGCAAGGGTGTTCAGCGAGGCTTCCAGCTTCAGCCCGATCCCGCCAGCGCCGACGAGACCGAGGATGGCGCTTTCGCGGATGTTGATGTCCCATCGGAAGACCGTGATGCCCCAGAAGGCGGGCAGCACCTGCGGAACGATGCCATAGCTGAGCACTTGCGCGCCACTGGCACCCGTTGCGGTGATCGCCTCGATCTGCCTTGCATCGGTTTCCTCGATAGCCTCATAGAGCAGCTTGCCGATGAACCCGACCGACCGCAGCGCGATAGCGATGATCCCCGCCAGCAAGCCGGGGCCGATGATCGCCACCAGCAGCAATGCCCAGATCAGCGCGTTGATAGACCGCGAGGCCACGATGATGAACAGCGCGATGGGGCGCAGGATCAAGAGCGACGGCGAGGTGTTGCGCGCTGCAAGAAACGCCACCGGCACTGCCATGATGACGCCGCCCAACGTCCCGAGCGTGGCGATGTTGATCGTGTCCCAAAGCGGGGCTATCAACTCGCCAAGATAACCCCAGCGTGGCGGCAGCATACGGCTGCCGATGTCGACAGCTTGCTTCGGTGCGTCATACACGAACACCCAAATCGTGTTCGCCGTCATCAGCTGCCAGCAATAGACGAACAGCGCGACAAGGGCGAACCACCCGCCCCAGATCAGCAACCGCGCGCGCGGGGTGCGATAGGTCCAGACTTGGGAATGATGCGTCAAATCGGTCATTGCAGGAACTTTCGCAGATAGCTGGAGCTGTATTCCGCCACCATCACGATCCCGATGATGATGAGCAGGATGGCCCCCGCACTGTCGTATTCATAGCGGCTGATCGCGGTGTTCAGCGTGGCCCCGATGCCGCCCGCGCCGACAATGCCGATGACGGCAGATTCGCGGAAATTGATGTCGAGCCGGTACAGAGACAACCCGATCAGGCGCGGCATGACCTGCGGTTGCACGGCGTAATTGACCACCTGCCACCATGACGCGCCCGTCGCGCGGATCGCCTCGGCTTGGGCTTCTTCGATCTCTTCGATGTCATCGGCGAGCAGTTTGGCGATAAAGCCGATGGTCGCGAAGGATAGCGTGAGGAACCCCGCAAAGGGGCCGAAACCGAACATCGCCACCAGAAAGATCGCGATGATGATTTCCTGCAAGGCCCGGCTGACCGCGATGATCGACCGGCAGATGCGGTAGATCCAGACGGGTGCGATATTGCGCGCGGCCCCGATGCCGATGGGGACAGAAATGGCGACGCCGACGACTGTCGGCGTGAAAGTCATCGTCAGGCTTTCGACAAGGCCAATGCTGATATCGCTCCAACGGCTCGTGAAATCGGGTTG
>CAYGMX010000135.1:0-7148 GCA_964351055.1 uncultured Loktanella sp.
ATGCGATCCCTGATCTCATGTGCACAATGACTTGATCAGCCGCTTGGATATCACTCACGTCCTGCCCTGTGCATGGCGGGACGCAAGCTCAGATCAAGGCAAATTTGCCACCGCTCTTGGCCCTTCATTGGTCAGGGATCAGGCAAGGATCACAGGTCAGGAAGGCGCGATCTTATGACCGGAAAACCGGTACAAATGATAGGAATGACACAATGCAAATGAAAAACACCAGACCTTCCGGCCCGCCAAAAAGCCCTCTGCCAAAGTTGACCGGACTTTCAAAGACAGTCTGCCTTGCCCTTGGCATTTCGGCCATCCCGTCAGTCGGCGTCTTGACGGCGCAGAATGTGACCGCCCAGACCATCGACCAGTCCCTGTACAACGGTGGCAAGGCGCGGGTGAACCGCTCTGCCAGCTTGCGGTCGCTGACCGAAGCGGTCGCATCGGCCAGTTGTCGTGCGAATGGCGGGATCGGCACCGAGGTCGCACAAAGGCAGCTGGGGACTTGGAGCGCAGAATTCGATACGATCATTGACGGTTTGATCAACGGCAACAACGCTCTTGGCATGCCAACGCCGGAAACGCGCGCCCGCACGCTCAAAACCCTCAACGACACTGCGATCATCTGGGACCCATTGGATGCGGCCGCAAAGAACATGGCCTCTGCCTCCGGTACAAGCTCTGACGCTGAAACAATCAGCATCGGCTATCGCGCCCTGTTTGAACAAACCGAACTTCTGGCGGCTGCCATTTCGGGGCAATACTCCGACCCGACGCAACTGTTGCAAAGCGACGCAACAGTATTGAACTTTGCCGTCAGGCAGCGTGCGCTGGCCTACCGGATGACACGCGCCATGTGCGAATTGGCAACCGGCACCGGAACGGCCGAAACCCAGCAGGAATTGCAGACCACTGTGGATCTTTTCCAGCAGACGCTGTTTGCACTGCGTGACGGCTTCCCCGCCGCTGGTATCAACCCACCGCCCAATGATGCCGTGCGCGCCAGCATCGACGCCACTGTCGCACTCTGGCAGGAACAGCGCGGCATCCTTGATGCAGCACTTGCTGGTCAATCTCCTTCTGCCGATGATGTTGTTGCATCTGCGGCGCTGTCAGAGGCCCTTTCTGTGGCGATGAACAACTCCATCACGCTTTACCTGATCGCCACTCCCGGGCAGGACGGCGTTTACCGTGTGCCACTGGAAGCCTATGCCCGTGACGAACTGGCAAACTGGCTGTCGGACCCTGCATTGATTGCAGCCATCAACGCCCAGAACGTGGCACATGCCGACCTGAACGAAGACGCTGTCATTGCGCTTGACCAGCAATGGCGTGCCGAGGCGGGCAATGGCGGTGGTCCATTGATCGAGAAACTGCTGACATCCTCCGTTTCAAAGTGGTTGCTTGCGCAGCAAGAGGCCACAGCCGGCTTTGTCACCGAAGTGTTCATCATGGACAACAAGGGCTTGAACGTCGCGCAAAGTGTCGAGACTTCTGATTACTGGCAGGGCGATGAAGCAAAGTGGCAGGAAACCTATCTGGTTGGTCCCGATGCCTTGCACATCAGCGAGGTCGAGTTCGACGACAGCACTGGGTTCTACCAGTCACAAGCATCGCTTTCGATCACAGACCCCGCAACGGGCGAAGTCATCGGTGCCGTGACTTTCGGGATCAATGTCCAAAACCTGATGTAAAGAAACGAAAACCCAAAACAAAGCGGGCCTGACTGGGCCCGCTTTTTTCGTTTCACACGCTACCAGTCCGCAAATGCGCAACTGCCGTTGCAAGCAGCACCCGCAGTCCGGACCTTACCACGTGTGGGGTGATCCATCGGCGTTGATGAACATTCCGTTGCTGCGTGATAACACACCGTCCTTGGCAAGCGCGAATATCTGCCCAGCGATGTCTTCTGGGGTCTCCTTTGCATTGGCCCCGCCCATATCCGTTTTCATCCATCCAGGATTAAGGGCCACGGCGGACCGTCCGCTCGCACCAAATTCAAGCGAGAGCCCCCGCATGAACATATTCAACAGCGCTTTGGAACCCGCATAACCGTAATGGCCTGGGCTGGTCTTGCCGCCAATCGACCCCAGCCATGACGAAATCGCCAAGACCGTGCCGTTTCCCGCCATGTGTGGCAGAAGGCGTGACGTCAATTGCAGCGGCATTAGCGCGTTGATCCAAAGGGCATCGGCCACATTGGCACCGGAAAACTCCGCAATCGCGAAGGTAGACGTGAAATAGTCGGCAGGCGACTTGCGGTCTTTTGGATTGAACCCCGCATTGTGGATGACAAGATCAAAGACCCAGCCATCGTTCCCAAGCGTTGCAGCACAGGTATCGACACTTGCGCCAAATGACAGGTCGAGCGCGTAAGGCTTGACCCCCTCCTGCCGAACAATGGCGCCGACGTCACGCGCTGTCGTGGCAACGGCCCAGCCATTGCTGGCAAAGGCTGTGACCAGTGCGGCGCCAAGGCCGCGATTGCCGCCGGTGATCAGGACGGAAGGCATAGGCTATACTCCTTGGCAAAAATGAAGGCGCAACTTTGCGCCTTCTGGAATGGGGCCTTTGAACGGGTGCTATGCACGCAACTGCTCGATGACAAGTCGCGCAACGGTTCCGCCAGAGTGTTGCTGCTGGCCGGTAATCAGATGCCCGTCAGCCACCGCGTAATTGGCCCACATGCCATTTTGCGTGTATTGCGCGCCACGGGCGCGCAAGGCAGGTTCAACCCACCAGTCAAAAAGTTTTGCACCAAGGATGTCGTCGACGTAAGCGTCCTCTGCTGCCGAGAAACCGGTGACTGTCTTGCCTGCGACAAGATAGGTACCATCATCCATGGTGACATCGACCAAGGCCGCCACGCCATGACAAAGCGCCGCTGTCGGCTTGCCCGCATCATAGAAGGCACGGATCAGACCTTGCAGTTCATTGTTTTCACGAAACGTGAACATCGGGGCCTGACCACCGGCCACAATGATCGCGTCATGGTCTGTGAGGTCAATATCCGCCAAAGCTTTGGTGGCATCCAGCAAGGGCGCATAGGTCGGTGAGGTCAAAAAGCCCAGCGACACAAAATCGAAAGCGGAATAGCCGCTCTCGTGACGCGGGTCCGAGTAGGCGTCAACCGTCACGCGGCCGCCCTGCAAACTGGCAATCGTGATCGTATAGCCATGGGCAATCAGTTCCGCATAGGGGTGGGTCAGTTCCGCCGCCCAAAAGCCAAGCGGAAAGCCCAATGTCGGATGCGGGATCTCGTTGGCGACAACGATCAGGATCGACTTTGTGCTTTGCGCCGTTTGCGCACGAACCGGATCGCCCGAGGCAAGCACAACCGCGCTTGCGGAAAGTGCGATGGCACTGGCTGTGATCAGGAAGTTTCTGCGATTGGATGTCATATTTTCTCTTTCTATCTGTCGGCCAATGATTTTTGACTTGCTTCATTCATGTCCACCGAGATATGCCAAAACTGAAAGAAACAAAAATGAAAAGGGATCATGTCAGACTTAACCAATTCAGAACTCCGGCGGCTGGATCTGCCCCTGCTGCTGATCTTTCTGGGGCTGTTGCGCCACCGCAAGGCCGTGGATGTGGCCGCCGATCTGGGCCTGACCCAATCCGCCATCAGCCAAGCCTTGAAGCGGCTGCGCGATGTGTTCGGGGATGACCTGTTTCTGCGCCGTCCACACGGGATGGATCCCACGGCAACAGCGCTAGCCTTGGAAGAACCGGTCACCCGCGCGGTCGAGGCCTTGCGCGGCGCTTTGGGCGGCACGCGCGCCTTTGACCCGCAGTCAGCCGATGGGATCATCCGCATTGCCGCACTTGATGCAGAGCAATCCGTGCTGGTGCCCCTGCTTGCCGCCCATTTGCAGAAAACAGCGCCCGGACTGCGGATGTCGATCCTGCCTCTGGGCCGTCGCGCGGCAGTAGACGCGTTGGTCGAGGGTCGCGCCGATCTGGCCTTCGGCTTTATCTGGGACCTGCCAGAAACTGTTCTGGCCGCACGTCTGTATACCGAGGACTATGCGGTCGTTGGCCGCCAGGATGTTCTTGCCAGCGCCTCCAACCTGACGTTGGGTGGCTATTGTGACGCCCCCCATATCCTTGTGTCGCCGGGTGGTGATATCCGCGGCGTGGTGGATGAAACGCTCAAGGCGATGGGCCGGTCCCGCAAGGTCATCCTGGCCCTGCCCTCTTTTTTGCCCGCTCTGGCAGCGGCAGAGACCACCGGCGCTCTGGTCACACTGCCCGCGCGGATTGCGCGGCAGTTTGCCCCGCGCTTTGGTCTGGCCATCGCCACACCACCGGTTGTGGTCCGGCAGTTTCCGGTCTCTGTCTTCTGGCATCGCAGGGATGACATGCACCCACGGACACGGTGGATCACACAACAATTGCACGAAATCCTGTCTGACAACGCACATTTGCCACAGAGCGGCTGATACATGAAAAGTCTCCCCTGCCTGCGGCACTTATCGGTCGAGGAAGATATGTGCCTTGTCGCTGGTGTGCCATGCGTGCTTGAGTGACACCGTTATATTGACGCAAGCTGTGGGCACTGATCCCCGAGCCTGGGTCAAGGCCGCACGCGCGGTGAAACACTGACAAAATACATGCGGGATGTTGTCGATGACGGAAATCAAACCATACTGGCAGAACTATATCGACGGCGCTTGGGTCGATGGCGGCGCGGGCCGGATCGATGTCATCAATCCGGGCAACGGCGAAAAGCTTGCCGAGCATGCGCTAGCCGATGCCGCCGATGTTGACCGCGCTGTGTTGGCCGCACGCCGCGTCCATCTTTCGGGCGCTCTGAGCGATCTGCGCCCCGTCGAACGGGGCCGCATGGTGCAGGCAATCGGGCGCTATCTGCTGGACCATATTGATGAAATCGCGCCGGTCCTGACACTGGAACAGGGCAAACCGCTGTGGGAGGCCCATATCGAAATCAAAGGTGCCGCGCGCTATTTCGAATACTATGGCAATCAGGCCGAAACGGTCGAGGGCCGTTCGATCCCTCTGGGCAAAGGGTATCTCGACTTTACCACCTATGAACCCTTTGGGGTGTCAGCCCAGATCATTCCGTGGAACTATCCCGTCGAGATGACAGCGCGGTCGCTTTCTGCGGGATTGGCGACAGGGAATGCCTGCGTGGTCAAGACACCGGAGATGACACCGCTCTCGAACGCATGGTTCGCCAAGGCCGCAGAGGCCGTGGGGCTGCCCGCAGGTGCCGTGAACATCCTGTGCGGGCTTGGCCATGAAGCGGGGGCAGCGCTTTCCGCGCACCCCTATGTCAATCAGGTTGTCTTTACCGGCTCTGTGCCCACCGGCATTGCCATCGCAACCGCGGCTGCGCAGAACGTCGTGCCTTGTGTGCTGGAACTGGGCGGCAAATCCGCAGCGATCGTGCATGACGATGCCGATTTAGCCGCCTTTGAAAGGGATGTGCGCTGGGGCATCTACTTTAACGCAGGTCAGGTCTGTTCTGCGATGTCGCGGGTGATCGTGCATGACAGTGTGCATGACGCGCTGGTGGAGCGGATGGTTGGGGTTGCCCGCAGCCTTGCCGTCAAACCGGGGATCGAGCAGCCCGCATTTGGCCCGACCATGGGTGCCATGGTGTCCGAGGCGCAGCGCGACCGCGCACTTGGCATGATCAGCGATGCGGTGGCGGCAGGGGCCACGGTTGCAGCAGGCGGGCACAAACCGAATATCCCGGGCGCATTTCTGGAACCGACGGTCCTGACCGATGTAACCCCTGATATGACCATCGCCAACGAGGAAGTCTTTGGGCCTGTGGTGTCGGTGCTGAAATTCAGTTCAGACGCCGAAGCGATCAATATCGCCAATGGCACCCCCTACGGCCTTGTGGGGGGCGTCTTTACCCGCGATCTGGACCGCGCGACACAGGCAGCACGGCACATCAGGGCCGGTCAGGTCTTTGTCAACGAATGGTTCGCAGGTGGGGTCGAAACCCCCTTTGGCGGCTATGGCAAATCAGGCTACGGGCGTGAAAAGGGCCGCGAAGCGCTGTGGAACTATGTCCAGACCAAGAACGTCGCCATCAAGTTGAAGGGCTAGCGCGTTACATCGCGAGCAGGTTCGAGGTGGCTGAGGGCCACCCCAAACCGCAGCAATGCGGCACCTTTTCAGGCAGATGCTTCAGCCACGCAATCAGCATAGTATTGCAACTGGCCTTGGGCATCATGCTCTTGCACCAAGCCGTGAATATCCGTTTCAAACCCTGGGCATTCGCGCGCAAATGCGCGGTTGAACTTGAGGTATTCAACGATCTTTCGGTTAAACACCTCACCGGGGATCAAAAGCGGGATACCGGGGGGATAGGGGGTGACAAGGCTTGTGGTGATCCGGCCTTCGAGCGCGTCAATCGGCACACGTTCCGTCTTGCGGGCCGCAATATAAGCAAAGGCATCGGCGGGTTTCATCGCAGGCGTCAGATCGCTGAGGTACATTTCCGTCGAAAGGATCGCCACACCATATTTTGCATAAAGCAAATGCACGTGCTGGCAAAGATCGCGCAGACCCATTTTCTCATAGGCAGGATGCTTGGCATGGAACTCCGGCATGGAACGCCACAGGGGTTGGTTCTTGTCATAGTCATCCTTGAACTGCTGCAACTCTGTCAAAAGCGAATTCCAGCGCCCCTTGGTGATCCCGATGGTGAACATGACAAAAAAGCTGTAGAGACCCGTTTTTTCCACCACAACGCCATGTTCGGCCAGATATTTGGTCACGATGGATGCAGGAATGCCGGTTTCCTCAAAGCGTCCGTCAAGGTTCAGACCGGGGGTGATGATTGTCGCCTTGATCGGGTCCAGCATGTTGAACCCGCGTTCCATGTCCCCGAACGCGTGCCATGATTCCGCGCCGTCGGATTTCTGCACGCCCTCCGCATCGGTGCGCTTCAAAACCCAGTTCTCGGGGCTTTCGACGCCATCCTCGTCCAGCGCCAGCTCCTCCGGACCCCAGACCTGGAACCACCATTCGTCGGGGCCGAATTCGTCGTCCACCTTGCGCATGGCGCGGCGGAAATCGAAGCTCTCCAGCAGGCTCTCCTCCACCAGCGCCCGGCCGCCCGGCGGCTCCATCATGGCGGCGGCGACATCGCAGCTGGCGATGAT
>CAYGMX010000136.1:0-7122 GCA_964351055.1 uncultured Loktanella sp.
GCATGCCATCGTTTGCCACCTGTTCTTGAAATTGGGGCACTGAAACAAAGAAATAGTCCTCGCCGTCCACCTCGCCTTCGCGGGGCGCGCGCGTTGTCGCCGAAACAGAGAACTGCAAGGTGCTGTCCCATGCCCGCAACCGCCCTGCCAGGGTCGATTTTCCGGCCCCCGAGGGGGATGACAGAATGATCAATAGACCGCGTCTGGGCATTGCTTACTCCATGTTCTGAATTTGCTCGCGCATCTGGTCGATGACCGCTTTGAGGTCAAGGCCGATAGCCGTCAGCGGGGCGGATTGGGCTTTGGCACAAAGCGTGTTCGCTTCGCGGTTGAACTCTTGTGTCAGAAAATCAAGCTTGCGTCCTGCGGGGGTGTCATCGCCCAGAAGCCCGCGCGCGGCGGCCACATGCGACTTCAGGCGATCTATCTCTTCTGTCACGTCGGATTTCACAGCCAGCACCGCAAGCTCCTGCGCGATCCGGCTATCATCCACTTGGGTGGCGTTTTCAACGATGCGGCGCAGTGCAGTGACGAAATTCTCGCGGACTTGCGGCGCGCGGGCCTGCGCTGCGGCGGCGGCGGCATCCGTCAGGTCGGCGATCTGGTCCAGTTGGGCCGTCACGATCTGTGCAAGCGCGCGGCCTTCTGTGGCACGCATTGTCACGAAATCCGCGATCAGCGGTGCGATATCGGCGATCAGCACCGCAGCGAGATCCGCGCTTTCATCCTCGCGCGTGGCCTGCACCAGAACACCCCTCTGCCCCAGCACATCTGCCGCCGTCGGCTGGCCGAGGGTCACACCCATCGCGAAAGCCCGTTCCTGGACGCTGTCCAATGCCTTGAGGACGGCATCAAGCTGGGTTTCGTCAACGGTTGTTGTGCCAGAGGCATCGTCACGCGTCAGCCGCAGGTTTACCGTGATGTTTCCGCGCGCCAGTACCGCCCCCAGTGCCTCGCGCAACGCAGCCTCCAGCCCTTCGATGCCTTCGGGCAGGCGCAGCCGCAGATCAAGACCGCGGGCGTTCACGCCACGCATCTCCCAACTCCACGCCGTTGCGCCAAACGCCCCTGTCCGACTGGCAAATGCTGTCATGGAATGGGTCATAGGGGGCGCACCTTCAAATCATTTGTGCGCACCTAAAGGGAAACAGCCCGCGGGGGCAAGGGTGCGGCGTTCGGTCCCGTTAACCCATTAATACTTTGTTAAATGATTGAATGGCTAAGTTTTGTTAAATTTCGACTAAAGAAATGTCGCAAATTGCTTGGATAAACGGGCACAGGAAAAGAAGGCTATAAAAACCGATGGAAACCATTGAGCAAGATGAGCAGCGCCGCCTGACCGAATGGGTCGGCATGAACGACCCGATTCTGCGCAAGCTGGAATCCTACTGGCAGACCATGCGCAAGACGCAGCGCATTCCATCACGGCTTGACCTGCAGCCCGCCAAGATTGATGACGTCCTGCCCTATGCCTTTATCGTCCACCGTGTCGCGCCCGGAATGGCGCGTTTCCGCGTGGCGGGACAAAAAGTCCATGAGCTGCTCAAAATGGATGCCCGCGGCATGCCATTGACCACCCTTTTTCACCCGCAATCGCGGGAACAAATTCAGGATTATGCCGAACTCGCCTTTGCGGAACCTGCGATCATCGCCTTGCCGCTGGTTTCAGCGGGCAGCCTGCTGCGCCCGACACTGAAGGCAACAATGCTTTTGTTGCCGATGCATGACTACTACGGGGCGTCGAACCGGCTTTTGGGGGCATTGGTGGCTGACGGAGCAAATATCGCCAACAGCCCGCGCCGCTTTGTCATTCCGGCAGGTGCGGCGGTCCGGCATCAGCCGATGGGGCTGCAGGTGGCATCGACCCAAGTGATGGCCATGGAGACCTGCCTGCAAAAAAGGCCGGACGTGCCACGTCCGGCCTTGCGTCTGGTTGTCAATAACGGATGATCAGCCTGCTTTGGCCTGCCGGATCGTGTTGCGGCGGGCTGAAAGCTCTTCGGCCACCAGAAACGCGAGCTCCAGCGATTGCGATGCATTCAGGCGCGGATCACAAGCCGTGTGATACCGGCTGGACAGGTCCTCGTCCGTGACCGCACGTACCCCACCGGTGCATTCGGTCACATCCTTGCCTGTCATTTCAAAATGCACACCACCGGGGATCGTGCCTTCGGCGTTGTGCACCGCAAAGAATTCCTTGACCTCGCGCAGCACGCTCTCGAATGGCCGCGTCTTGTAGCCCGACGACGACTTGATCGTGTTGCCATGCATCGCGTCACAGGTCCAGACCACATTGGCCCCCTCTTCCTGCACCGCTTTGATCAAGCGTGGCAGGTGTTCACCCACTGCGCCCGCACCGAAACGCGCGATCAGGGTCAGGCGGCCCGCTTCGTTGTTGGGGTTCAGCGAGGCCATCAGCGCCTTGAGGTGCCCTGTCGTCATGCTTGGCCCACACTTCAGGCCGATGGGGTTCTGCACGCCTTTGCAGAATTCCACATGCGCGCCATCGGGCTGGCGCGTGCGGTCGCCGATCCAGATCATGTGACCGGACCCGGCAAGCCACTTGCCAGAGGTCGAATCCAGACGGCACAGCGCCTCTTCGTATTCCAGCAACAAAGCCTCGTGGCTGGTGTAGAAATCGACGGTCTGCAATTCGTGGTTTGTCTCGGTGCTCAGTCCTGCGGCTTGCATGAAATCGAGCGTATCGCTGATCCGCTCTGCCATATCGCTGTATTTCTTGACCTCGTTGGCGTCGGTGAAACCAAGCGTCCATTTATGGACCTGATGCACGTTGGCAAAACCGCCGGTCGAAAAGGCACGCAGCAGGTTCAGCGTGGCTGCCGCCTGCAAATAAGCTTGCAACATGCGCTCTGGATCAGGAATGCGGCTTTTGGGGGTGAAATCGAAACCGTTGCTGATGGCACCACGGTAGCTGGGCAGTTCCACACGATCAAAAACCTCGGTCGGCGCAGAGCGTGGCTTGGCCATCTGGCCCGCCATGCGCCCCACTTTGACAACGGGTACCTTGGCGCCATAGGTCAGCACCATCGCCATTTGCAGCAGCACTTTAAAGGTGTCACGGATACTGTCTGCGGCGAATTCCGCAAAGCTTTCGGCACAATCGCCGCCCTGCAACAGGAATGCCTCGCCACGGCTGACAGCGGCCAGTTCAGCCTTGAGATTGCGGACTTCTCCGGCAAAAACCAGTGGCGGATAGCTGGCAAGCCGCGCCTCTACAGCGCTAAGCGCTGCGGCGTCGGTATAGTCCGGCATCTGGACCCGCGGCTTGTTGCGCCAGTCAGATTTCTTCCACTCGGTCATGGTCCTGCTCCATCTTCAAGATCGGTTAGCGATATCAGGTTTGGCGTATAACGCGCTGAAAGGTTCCCGCCAATGGCAAAATGCCACGATACAAACACGCGCGTTTATGGTCGCTTTTGCAACATTGGCCCTTGAACGTGGCAAAATAACCTGATGGTGTCTTTTGACAGAGCGAGGCTTAGGACAACGGAATGTCAATCGAACCCCAGATCGTCGAAGTGGATCACAAAGGCAAGCCGCGCCGTTTCATATTCGTGTTGATGGAAAATTTTACAATGCTGTGCTTTGCCGCGGCTATCGAAAGCTTGCGTATTGCCAACCGGACGGCAGGCAAACAGCTTTATACTTGGAAGATCATTTCTGACGGTGGGATGGACGGCGTTTGCTCCAACGGCTGTGCCTTTCGGGTTGATTCAGATCTGAACGAACTCGAACGTGACGATACGATTATGCTATGTGGCGGCATTGATGTGCAAAAGGCCACGACAAAACGCACGCTGAACTGGCTGCGCCGCGAGGCGCGCCGTGGCGTGACGGTGGCGGGGCTTTGTACTGCGGGCTACACGATGGCCAAGGCTGGTCTGCTGGATGGGAAGAAAGCCACGATCCACTGGGAAAACCAGGATAGTTTTGCCGAAGAATTCGAAGAGGTCCAACTGACCAAATCTGTCTTTGTGGTGGACGGCAACCGGATCACGACTGCGGGCGGCACGTCCTCAATCGATCTGATGATCAAACTGATCGCGGACCAGCATGGCGAAGATCTTGCCAATGCGGTCGCCGACATTTTGATCTATTCTTCCATTCGCACCGATCAGGATTCGCAGCGGTTATCGATCCCCACACGGATCGGCGTGCGCCACCCCAAGCTAAGCCGCGTCATCCAGATGATGGAACAAAACATCGAAGAACCGATCAGCCCCGCGACACTGGCTAAGGATGTCGGCATGTCCACACGGCAGCTGGAGCGGTTGTTCCGGCGCTATTTGTCGCGCAGCCCGAAAAGATACTATATGGAGTTGCGCCTGCAAAAGGCCCGCAATCTGCTGATGCAGACGGATATGACCGTCATCAATGTGGCCTTGGCCTGCGGCTTTGCCTCTCCTTCGCATTTTTCCAAATGCTACAGGTCGCATTACCAGACAACGCCTTACCGCGAACGCGGAAGCCATGCGGCGCGGCTGTCGGTCTAGGTCCGGCGCAGGGCTACGGTTAGACCTCTTGCACAGAAGGCTGCTTTGAACCCGCTCAAATAAGCCAAATAGCCTTTCCCATCACCCGCAAAAGGCCAATTGACCTTTCGTTCCGGCTTTCCTTTTCGAAATGGCCTGTTTACTTTGCCCACAGGATAAACTTGTCCAATTGGGAGACCTAGAATGAAAAAACTACTTATGGCGACATCTGCTGTCGCAATGATGTCTGGCGCGGCCTTCGCAGCCGGACACGCGGAAGAAGTGAAGATCGGCGTGATCCTCGGCTTTACCGGACCTCTGGAATCGATCACACCTGCAATGGGTGCGGGCGCTGAACTGGCCATGGCAGAAGTCACCGAATCCGGCGCGCTGCTGGGCGGTGCGACTGTGACTTCGGTCCGCGGCGACAGCACATGTATCGACGCAGGTGCGGCGACCGCCGCTGCCGAACGTCTGATCACCTCTGACGCCGTCAACGCCATCATGGGCGCCGACTGCTCTGGTGTGACCGGCGCGATCTTGCAAAACGTGGCCCGCCCCAACGGCGTTGTGATGATTTCGCCATCCGCAACATCCCCCGGCCTGTCCACCGCCGAAGATGACGGTCTGTTCTTCCGCACAGCCCCGTCCGACGCACGCCAGGGTGTGATCATCACCGAGATTCTGCAGGATCGCGGTGTAAGCGAAGTGGCCCTGACCTACACCAACAACGACTATGGCAAAGGTCTGGCTGACGCCTTCCAAGCGGCTTTCGAAGCTGCTGGCGGCACAGTCACCATCTCTGCAGCCCACGAAGACGGCAAAGCCGACTACTCTGCTGAAGTTGGCGCATTGGCATCTGCTGGTGGCGAAGTGCTGGTTGTTGCCGGTTACGTCGACCAAGGTGGTTCGGGCATCATCCGGTCATCGCTCGATTCCGGTGCGTTCGACACATTCTACCTGCCTGACGGCATGGTCGGTGCGGTGCTGAACGACAACTTCGGCGCAGAACTGAACGGCTCCTTCGGTGCCTACCCCGGTACGGACAATGCAGGAGCGGGCGTGTTTGTCGAACTGGCCGCTGCGGCTGGTTTTGATGGCACAGGCGCGTTTTCGCCAGAATCATATGATGCGGCTGCGCTGATCATGCTGGCGATGCAAAAGGCTGAATCAACCGATTCCGCAGTATTCAAGGATCACATCTTTGATGTTGCCAACGCACCCGGTATCGAAATCCTGCCCGGCGAATTGGCCCGTGGTCTGGAACTGATCGCAGCTGGCGAAGACATCGACTATGTTGGTGCATCCGCAGTCGAACTGATCGGCCCCGGTGAATCCGCTGGTTCCTATCAGGAGATCGAATTCGCCGATGGTGTCTATTCCACGATCAACTACCGTTAATCGACACGATTGACATAGGAACGGCGCGGGGGTCACCCTCGCGCCGTTTTGCAAAACAAGACGTGCAACAATAGCGCGCAAGGGGATGTGAAGATGATCGTCGTTGAAAACGTCGTTAAGACTTTTGGCGGATTCCGTGCTGTTGACGGGGCATCCCTGTCGATTGAAGAAGGCACGATTACCGGACTTATCGGCCCGAACGGTGCCGGAAAAACAACACTTTTCAATGTGATCGCAGGCGTTCTTAAACCAACGTCTGGGCGGGTGACAATGAACGGTGAGGACATCACCGGCCTGCCGCCACATGAGCTGTTTCACAAAGGTCTGTTGCGCACCTTCCAGATCGCGCATGAATTTTCTTCGATGACCGTCCGCGAAAACCTGATGATGGTGCCGGGCGACCAATCCGGCGAAACCCTGTGGAACGCATGGTTTGGCCGCAAGCGCATTGCCAATGAAGAACGCGCACTTCAGGCCAAGGCGGATGAGGTCATCGAATTCCTGACCATCGAACATTTGAAGGAAGAGAAAGCGGGCAACCTATCCGGCGGCCAGAAAAAACTGCTTGAACTGGGCCGGACCATGATGGTCGATGCGCGGATCGTCTTTCTGGACGAGGTCGGTGCGGGTGTAAACCGGACCCTGCTGAATACGATCGGTGATGCGATCATCCGCCTGAACAAAGAACGCAACTATACATTCGTCGTGATCGAACACGACATGGATTTTATCGGCCGCCTGTGTGATCCCGTGATCGTTATGGCCGAAGGCCACGTTCTGGCCGAAGGGACCTTGGACGAAATCAAGGCCAATGAGCAGGTGATCGAGGCTTATCTCGGCACCGGGTTGATAAACAAACATAAGGTAAGTTCGCCATGAAATTCCTGCTGACCATCCTGCTAGGGGCCGTTCTCGGTTCTGCAGCAACCTTCTATTACATCTATGTCAACCACGCGGACGTGACCGAGCAAGCGTTGATGCGCGACACGCTCACGTCCTATGCGCCCTTTCTGGCAGAGTATATTAACCCGTGAGCGATAATCCCTACCGCAACGACCGTGGCAACAAGGATCGTTCCATCACCAAAGAAGGTGGTGGCACACTATCCGCCGCGAAAAATGACCCGCGCCAAAGCACCGGCCACAAGGGCGAGCCTTTTCTGATCGGTGATGCGATGACCGGTGGCTATGGCAAAGGCCCCGATATCCTGCACGGCTGCACGATTGCT
>CAYGMX010000137.1:0-2083 GCA_964351055.1 uncultured Loktanella sp.
GCCATCACACTGGTCTTTGTCTAGGCCTGCGGCGTCGGCTGTCCGTCAAACGTGAAATCACAGGGCAGGGCGCGGTCGATCACACGCTGGGCATTGGGAATGTCATTGCCTTCGGCACGGCGGGTGGCCACCGCGCGGGAATAGTTCAGCGCAAGCCAGCGATGGATCAGCCGCGCGCGCAGTTCCGGCATCGGCACATCAAGGCGGGCGGTGACATCCCAAAGCGGTGCAAGGTCAGCCCACGGCGCCTCGTCGAACATCAGGTAATTGCCTTCGACAATCACCACGCGCGCCGCAGCGGGGACCGCCACGGCACCGGCGATGGCAAGATCGCGGGACCGGTCAAAGACAGGGGCGAACACCTCTTCTCCGGTCTTGAGCGCACGGACAAGGCGCAGGAAACCGGGGGCGTCGAATGTCTCGGGGGCACCTTTGCGCGGCTTCAGCCCGCGTGCTTCCAGAATGCCATTGTCCAGATGGAAACCGTCCATCGGCACCACAATCGACTTGCGGCCCTGGGCATTCAGTCGGCGGGCCAATTCTGCCGCGAGCGTCGATTTCCCGCAGCCGGGCGCGCCGGTAATGGCGACCAGTTGTCGGGTATTGTCACGTTCCAGCAAATGCTCTGCCAGCGTGTTTGTGTGGAGTGTGAGCGTGTTCACTGCGTCCTGCCTTGGATCTGGGCTTTGCCCTGTTTTGCCAGAAGCTTAGCCTGACTTGAACGATCATGCGACTTGTTTTTGTCTCAAAGGCGTTTTGCACCTGCCCAGAACCCGTTTTTCCTGATGATCCGTGGCCATATGCAAGGCTTTGCCGTAGGTTAGGCATAGAAACCGATGATAGACGAGGAAGCCAAGGGTATGGCGCGGATCCTGAAAACATGGCGTATTCTGATGGCGGTCTGGACGACCGCGTCGGAAAAGCACCTTGGGCTGATTGCTGCGGGTGTGGCCTTTTTCGGGATGTTCGGCATCTTTCCGGGCATAGCCGCCGTGATCGCGATCTTCGGGCTGGTCGCGGACCCTGTGGTCATCGGAGAGCAATTGACCCTCATGGAAGGGATCATCCCGCCCGATGCCTACCGTTTGCTGTCATCACAGATCAACCGGCTGATTTTTGCACCTCCGGGCGCGCTGGGCTGGGCGACCTTTGTGTCCATCGTGCTGGCGCTTTGGTCCTGTCGCGCGGGCGTGGGCGCGTTGATCGGTGGGCTGAACGCCATCGCGGGACAGCGGGTGCGCAACAGTATCTGGCAGATTGTCGTGGCTTTTGCGCTGACGATTGCCTTGGTGACCCTGGCGATTGTTGCGCTGACAGTCGTGGTGCTGGTGCCGATCGTGCTTGCCTTTGTTCCAGTGGCGACATCGACCGCGTGGCTGCTTGAGGCGCTGCGCTGGCTGATCGCACTTGGCGTTCTGATGATCGGACTGAGCCTGCTTTACCGCTTTGGGCCTGCCCGCATTGGCAGTCGCGGCCGCTGGATCACTGTGGGCGCTGTGACCGTGGTGATCCTTTGGGTTGCGGCCTCTGCCGGATTATCCTTCTACCTGACAAACTTCGCCAGCTATAACGAGGTCTACGGCTCCATCGGGGCGGTAATCGGCCTGCTGCTCTGGCTTTACGTCAGCGCCTATCTGATCCTGCTTGGGGCGGCACTGAACGTCGAGGTCCATGGTTTCGACACGCCGCAAGCAACCGAAAAGGTCACATTCCTTCAGGAGAGCTAGGTCACGCGCGAAACCTGCTTGTAAACCGGATCATCCCAGAGCCGCTGGTTCATGACTTCCGCAATAATTACGATCGCCTGATCTACATCACCGGCATCAATGAAGAGCGGGGTAAACCCAAAGCGCATGATGTCGGGCGCGCGATAATCGCCGATCACGTTGCGCGCGATACAGGCCTGCATCGCCGCATAGCCGTTCTCGAAAGCAAAACACACTTGGCTGCCGCGCTTTGCGGGGTCGCGCGGGCTGGCCAGTTTCAGCATCGGGCAGGTCGCCTCGATCCCCGCGATGAACTGTTCGGTCAGCGCGACAGAGGCCGCGCGCAGGGCGGTCATGTCGACCTGATCCCAGATATC
>CAYGMX010000137.1:2183-4177 GCA_964351055.1 uncultured Loktanella sp.
ACGGCCATGGCACCCGCGCTATGGGCAAGATCCCAGACCGTGACAGCACCCGCCGCATGCGCCTTGTCCGTCAGATCGGCCATATCGTGCAGCCGCCCGTCGCTATAGCCCACCTGGGTCAGCATCAGCACCGCCAGATCGTTGTTGATATGGTCTGCCACATCTTCGGGGTCTACCACGCGTAATTCATGCCCGCGCCCCAGCGATTTGATCAGCCCCTCGGCCATATAGATATCGGACGGGAAATTGCCGTTGTCGGTCAGGATCACGCGGCGGTCCGGCACCAGATCAATCGCGGCAGCCAGCGCCTGATAGACCTTGATCGACAGCGTATCGCCCAGCACCACATGGCCGGCTTCTGCCCCGATCAACCGCCCGATCCTGTCGCCCAGTGCTGTGGGCTGTGCCATCCAGCCTGCACGGTTCCAGCCGGTAATGACCTTTTCGCCCCATTCCGCCGTGACCGCGCGTTCCACACGCGCAGCAGTGGCTTTGGGCAAGGGGCCCAGCGAATTGCCGTCAAGATAGATCATACCTTCGGGCAGATGGAACTGGGCCTTGGTGGTTGCAAAATAGGTCATCAGACCTGTCCTCCGGAAATCTGGATGGTCTGCCCGTTCACGCTGCGGGCACCGTCCGAACACAGCCACATGGCGGCTGCTGTGGTTTCATCGACCTCAAGCAGTTTGCGGTGGCGGTTGCCTTTGGCGATAACGTCGATCGCACCCTGTTCATCCACACCAAAACGCCGCATCAGGCCGGGAATCTGGTTTTGCACAATCGCCGTATCCACATAGCCGGGGCACAGTGCGTTAAAGGTGATGGGGTGGCGCATGTATTCCTCTGACAAGCCACGGATCAACCCGATGACGCCGTGTTTGGTGACGGTATAGGGCACCGCATTCTTCAGTCCGCGCACACCGGCGATGGAACTGACAACAATCATGCGGGCGGGCGTTTCGGGGGTAAGCGTTGCCAGTGCGGCCTGAAACGTGAGGAACACACCGTCAAGGTTGGTTGTCATCGTGCGCCGCCAGTCGGCAAGGGTTGTCTGTGCAAAAGGGCCACCTTCGGCAATACCGGCGTTGGCCACGCAAATCCGGACCGGTCCGCGCGCTGCGGCGGCGGCGGCAATGCCGTCACGTACAGAGGTTTCATCATCCACATCCATCACCAGCGCGTGCAGGCGCGGGTGAGCGCTTGAAAGGGCCTCCAGCTTGTCCGCGCGGCGGCCTGTGATCGTGACCTCGGCCCCTGCTTCGGCCAGCGCAATTGCGATTCCTGCGCCTATTCCGGTGCCACCGCCCGTGACCAATGCGTGCTTGCCCTCATGTTCCATAACTCGTCCTCCTTTGTGCCGACCCTAGCGGTCAGACAGGCATGGACAAGCCCAAACCGGCACGGCACAAACAGGGCTATGAAATGGATTGATCTTCCCCCTGTCTGGTTGGCGTTGGCCCTGTTCATCACATGGTGGATCGGGCAGGTGCAACCTGCGTTCATGGCGCTGGGCGGGCCGGTGGCGGATCTGCTGGGCGGGCTGCTGGTGGGCGGCGGGATCGTGCTGATGCTGCTGGCCTTTGCGGAAATGCGTAAGAAGCAGACCACCGTGATTCCACATCTTGAGGCCAGCCATCTGGTCACCACAGGGATCTTTTCGCGCAGCCGCAACCCGATCTATCTGGGTGACACGCTGATCCTTGCGGGTCTGGCGCTGCGCTGGGACGCGCCTGTTGCGCTTTTGCTGGTGCCGCTTTTCATGGGAACCATCACGCAGCGGTTTATCATTCCCGAAGAAAACCGCCTGCGGGTCAGGTTTCGGGCAGATTTTGCGCGCTACTGTCAAAAGACCCGCCGCTGGGTGTGACTGTTAGCGCATGACATGAACGGCAAGCGCAGGCCTTCACTTGTGAAATATAATTTCGCGCTATAATGCAGTAGGACTGCAAGAACTGATATGGGGGATGGTCCGTGAAAATCGGCACACCAAAAGA
>CAYGMX010000137.1:4277-7029 GCA_964351055.1 uncultured Loktanella sp.
TGATTTCCTTCTTCTATCCCGCGCAAAACAAGGACTTGATGGAAGCCGCGAACGCCAAGGGCGCCACTGTCATCGCCATGGACATGGTCCCGCGGATCAGCCGTGCGCAGAAGATGGACGCATTGTCCTCGATGGCCAATATCGCGGGCTACCGTGCCGTGATCGAGGCGGGTAACAACTTTGGCCGCTTCTTCACCGGACAGGTCACCGCCGCAGGCAAGGTTCCCCCTGCCAAGGTGCTGGTCGTGGGGGCCGGTGTTGCGGGTCTTGCCGCTATCGGCACCGCCACATCGCTGGGCGCGATCACCTATGCGTTCGACGTGCGCCCTGAAGTGGCCGAACAGGTCGAATCGATGGGCGCGCAATTCGTTTTCCTTGATTTCGAGGAAGAACAGCAGGACGGTTCGGCAACAGGCGGTTATGCCGCCGTATCCAGCCCCGAATTCGCAGCGGCCCAGCTTGCCAAATTCCGCGAAATCGCACCCGACATGGATATCGTCATCACCACAGCCCTGATCCCCGGACGCGATGCGCCCGAACTGTGGACCAAGGATATGGTCGAGGCGATGAAGCCCGGTTCGGTCATCATCGACCTTGCTGCAGAACGTGGCGGCAACTGCAAACTGACCGTGAAGGACGAAAAGATCGTCACAGATAACGGCGTGACCATCATCGGCTACACCGATTTCCCAAGCCGGATGGCGGCGCAATCCTCGACGCTTTATTCCACCAACATCCGCCACATGATGACGGACCTGACACCCGAAAAAGACGGCGTGCCAAAGCACAACATGGAAGACGATGTGATCCGTGGGGCGACAGCGACGCATAAAGGCGAAATCACGTTCCCGCCGCCACCTCCCAAAGTGGCAGCGATCGCTGCGGCGCCAAAGAAAGCTGCACCCAAGGAATTGACCCCTGAAGAAAAGCGCGCCGCAGAAGTGGCCGCCTTCAAGAAAGAAACCAAGACGCAAGTGGGCCTTTTGGCCGCTGGTGCCGCACTGATCCTCGGGATCGGGCTTATCCCCGGCATGCCGGCGAGCTTTATGCAGCACTTCATCGTGTTTGTTCTGTCGGTCTTTATCGGCTTCCAGGTGATCTGGAACGTGGCCCATTCGCTGCATACGCCGCTGATGGCCGTGACCAACGCGATTTCATCGATCATCATCCTTGGCGCGCTGATCCAGATCGGTTCGTCAAACGCGCTGATCACTGTGTTGGCAGCACTTGGTATCTTTATGGCAGCGATCAACATCTTTGGTGGCTTCCTCGTGACACGGCGCATGCTCGCCATGTTCCAGAAATCCTAAAGGGGCAGGGCAATGGATAACGCATTCACAATCGCGGCCTATGTGGTCGCCGGTGTACTTTTCATCCTGTCGCTGGGTGGACTTTCAGGGCAGGAAAGCGCGAAACGCGCGGTCTGGTACGGCATCGCAGGCATGGCGCTTGCGGTTTTTGCCACGCTGGTCGGGCCGGGGGCCGGGCTTGGCCTCTTGTCGGTGGTCCTGATCGGACTGGGTGGCATGGTCGGCTATCAACTGGCCACCAAGGTCGAAATGACCCAGATGCCGGAACTTGTCGCGATCATGCACTCGATGGTCGGTCTGGCGGCTGTTTTCGTCGGCTTCAACGCCGATATCATGATCAATACCGTTGCCGCGCTTTATGCAGCGAATGGTCAGGTCATGGGGACGGTTGCAGCGGATGGCGTGACCGCCATCGGGCTGCCCAAGGATGTCTATGAGGGTCTGAGTGTCTTTGGACAACTGATCGCCAAGAAATCCAGCGTCGAGATCGGCATCCTGCGGGTCGAGCTTGTCTTGGGGATCTGGATCGGTGCGGTCACCTTTACGGGTTCCGTGATCGCCTATGCCAAGCTGGCAGGCGGCTCCAGCATGCTGCCGTTCAAGGTTGATACTGCGGCCAAGAAATTGCCCGGCGGGCATCTGCTGAATGCGGGTGCCGCGGCGCTGTCCGTGATCCTGCTGATCGCATATCTTGGTGGTAGTGGATCGTGGGCGCTGGTGCTGCTGACGCTGGCAGGGCTGTTTATCGGTTATCACCTGATCATGGGGATCGGCGGGGCGGATATGCCTGTGGTCGTGTCGATGCTGAACAGCTATTCCGGCTGGGCCGCAGCGGCGATTGGCTTCAGCCTTGGCAACGACCTGCTGATCGTGGTCGGTGCGCTGGTCGGGTCCTCCGGTGCGATCCTGTCTTACATCATGTGTAAGGCGATGAACCGATCCTTTGTTTCGGTCATTCTGGGCGGCTTTGGCGGGCCACAAGGCGAACAGATGGCTGTCGAAGGTGAACAGATCGCGATTGACAGCGATGGCGTTGCGGCGGCTTTGAACGAGGCTGACAGCATCATCATCATTCCCGGTTACGGGATGGCGGTGGCGCAGGCGCAGCAGGCTGTGTCTGAACTGGTGCGCAAGCTGCGTGCCAAGGGCAAGAACGTCCGTTTCGCGATCCACCCGGTGGCGGGCCGTTTGCCGGGTCACATGAACGTGCTGCTGGCCGAGGCGAAAGTGCCTTATGACATCGTGATGGAAATGGACGAGATCAACGATGATTTCCCCCAGACCGATGTGGCCATCGTCATCGGGTCCAACGACATCGTCAACCCCGCAGCACAAGACGACCCTAACAGCCCGATTGCGGGGATGCCGGTTCTGGAATGTTGGAAGGCCAAGCAGGTTTTCGTGTCCAAGCGCGGGCAAGGCACCGGCTATTCCGGCATCGA